>JASICF010000330.1 GCA_030044775.1 Candidatus Sulfotelmatobacter sp.
GAGCGCGGTGAATAGCCGCGGGCCAAAATCGCGCGCCGGGTTAATGGGATATCCGTGCATGGCACCAAAGCTCATGCCAATCGCCACAACCACCAAGCCGATCATCGCGGGCGCGAGGTTGGCTCCGGGAGGCATATTGAACTCATCGATAATCGCAAACACCAGAAGCACCAACAAGCCTGTCCCGACCACTTGATCGAGAAAACCCGCCTGCGGCCACGTCGGGAAGGCGGGAAAGGTTGTGAAGACGCCAGCCGTCTTCTCCAGTTGCGGATCGACTTGGCGAAACGCGGGGAGATAGTTCCGGTAAACCAGTGCCGCCGCGAAAAATGCTCCCGCGGTTTGCGCGAGAGAATACGGAATAACTTTGCGCCAAGAAAAACCGCGGAAAACCGCGAAGGCAAGGGTGACTGCCGGGTTGAGATGGCCTCCTGAGATCTTTCCTGCCACGTAAATCCCCATGGTGACCGCCAACCCCCAACCCAAAGTGATGTTGGTGTAGCCACCGTGAACCGTCGCGCCCGGGACTGAGGGAAACAGCACCACCATGGCGACAACGCCCGTGCCGAGCAGAATGAGAACGAAGGTTCCGAGAAACTCGGCGATCAACTCGGCAAGCAATGAGCGCTTTGGGTTCATGCGGAGCACTCCTGGGAGAAGGGGATTTTTGGTCGTGAGTAGTCTAGCAAGGATTACGGTTGGACTCCCCGCCCGGCAAATCCGCGTGACGCGACGGCGAGGGAGTACTGAAGACATTCAACCCAAAGTTTTTCTCTTGACAGGCAATCCGAGATTTGTAAGATAGAGAATATTTATGCATATTGATGAATAAATATGCACTATGAATAAAGCGCTGCGACAAAGGGCCATCCTAGAGGCGCTTAGGTCCGGGCCGATTGCCAGCCAGGATGATCTGCAGCGGGCGCTGCGCAAGCGTGGGTTTCGCGTAGGGCAGGCCACGCTGTCGCGCGACATCCGCGACTTGAGTTTGATCAAGACGGCGGCGGGATATGCACTGCCGCAAGGTGAAGCTGCCGCGGCGCTGGCTCTGCCCCCGGTGAAGAGGTTGGCGCGGGAGTTTGTGCTGGATGTTCGTCCGGCGCAGAACCTGCTGGTGGTGAAGACAATTATTGGCAGCGCCCAGCCAGTGGCTGCGGCGCTCGATGAGCAGGAGTGGGACGAGGTGGTGGGAACGATTGCCGGCGATGACGCAATCTTGATTGTGTGTCCTGATAAGGATGCCGCCAAAAAAATCGCGGCCCGAATTGAGGAGATGTTGGGCTGATGGCGGCAAAACTGAAGACTGCCATTCTCGGCGCGACGGGCTATTCCGGTCTGGAGCTGACGCGGATCCTCGAACGGCATCCTCGCGTGGAGAAGCCGTTGCTGTTGCAGCGGCCATCCGATGGGGCAAACGGCAATACCGGGAATGGCGCGCTCCATTTAGAGGAAATATTTCCAGAGTTGTCGGGAAATGGCGAATATCCGCTGCACGTTTTGTCGTGGCGGGAATTGAAGCGGCAGGGGGTTGAACTGCTTTTTCTGGCGACGCCACACGAAGCATCGCGAGCACTTGCTCCTGAGGTGATCGCGCAGGGATTGCGGGTGATCGATTTGAGCGGTGCCTGGCGGCTGAAGCAAGAGCGGCACCGCGCAATTTATGGATTTGCGGATGCCGATGAGGCGCGGGCCGCAACGCTGATGGAGCAAGCTATCTACGGTTTGCCGGAACTGAATGCGGATTGCATTAAGAAGGCGCAGTTGGTGGCGAACCCAGGTTGCTATGCCACTTCGGTCATCCTCGCGCTGGCCCCGCTGCTTTCAGCCGGAGTGATCGATCGAGAGCACGGAATTATTTCGGATTCGAAATCGGGGGTTTCGGGCGCGGGCAAGTCTCCCACGGCCCGCACGCATTTTGTGGCAGTTGCGGACAATCTTTCGGCCTATTCGGTTTTTGAGCATAGGCACCTCGGAGAGATCGCGGAGCAGTTGGGATTGAAAGATGAGCAGATGACTTTTACTCCCCATCTGCTGCCCATTCCACGCGGAATTCTGTCGACAATTTATTTGCGGCTAAACCGCGCCATGAGCGGGGCGGAAATTGAGCAGTGCCTGCGTGAATTTTATGCGCAAAAAAATTGGGTGCGAGTGTTTCCCGCGATGAAGTTGCCACAGCTGCGGTTTTCGCTGCACACGAACTATTGCGATTTGGGATTTTGCCTGGCGGACGATTGCCGCCGACTCGTTATGGTCTCGTGCCTGGACAACCTTTTGAAAGGGGCAGCCGGACAGGCTGTGCAAAACATGAATTGGATGTTCGGCTGGGATGAGCGGGAGGGGCTCCAGTGATTGTCGTTGTGAAAATCGGGGGAAGGGCGATTGAAGATGCTGCCCTGCGTCGCAAATGTGCGAAAGCGGTCGTGGAACTGGCCCAGGATGGGCATCGTGTGGCCGTCGTGCATGGTGGAGGCATCGCCCTCACCCGACTGCTAGAGCAATTCGGCAAGAAAGCGGAATTCGTCGACGGCTTGCGAGTAACTGATGCCGAAACCCGCGACGCGGCTTTGATGGTGCTGGCCGGGGTGGTCAACAAGAGCATGGTGGCGGCAATTCAATCAGCGGGAATGCCCGCGATCGGATTTTGTGGCGGTGATGGCATGACATTTCGTGCCCGAAAGAAGGTTGTTCACGGAAGGGATCTGGGTTTTGTCGGCGAAATCTGCTTCGCGGAGCCTTGTTGGATTGAGGCGCTTTGGGCGCAGGGCGGGATTCCGGTCATGGCCTCGATGGCTTTGGGTGCGGACGGCGAATACTACAACGTGAACGCAGATGAGATGGCGGCATCGTGCGCGGTTGCGTGCCATGCGAATACGTTGATCTTTCTGACGGATGTGCCAGGAGTTAAGAACGCGACCGGCGATGTAATGCCATGGCTTTCGACCAGTGAGGTGACGGGGTTGACCTCTGCTGCGATTGTTAGCGGCGGGATGCTACCCAAACTCCGATCTTGCACGCTGGCGCTGAAGCAGGGCGTAGGGCGCGTACGAATCCTGCCGGCTAGCGAAGCTGATTTATTACCGAAGTTTTATCTCGAGAAGCTGGCATGTGGAACGGAGGTTACCTGTTCATGAGTTCATCAGCCGTGGCAGCCGGAAAATCCGCGCTCCACTCCAAGCCGGTAAGTAACGGCGTACCAATACGGACGCTCTGGTGTTCCGACGTAGTTTCGACGCGCGATCTCGGGCCTGAAGGGGTGCGGGCGGTGTTGGATCTGGCCGAGATTATGAAGACGAGGCCTGGAGATTTTCGTACTGCTCTTGCTGAGCGACAGATGGCCATGTTTTTCGAAAAACCATCCCTGCGAACGCGCCTCACTTTCGAGAGCGGGATGCTCGCCATGGGCGGAGCCGCGATGTTCGTGGATCAGACGCATGAGCGACTCGATGCACGCGAGAGGCTGAGCGACATTGCCCATAATCTGGAGCGCTGGGTTGATGTGATTGTTCTGCGCACATTTTCGCAGGAAACGATCGCCGGCATCGCAGAGCACGCCTCGGTGCCTGTGATTAATGCGCTCAGCGATCTGGAGCACCCTTGCCAGGCGCTCGCCGATTTTCTGACGCTACGGGAACAATTTGGAGATTTGAAAGCCATTCGGCTCGCGTATGTAGGCGACGGAAATAATGTGGCGCACTCCCTGCTGCTGACAACCGCGTGCCTGGGGTCGTCGATTCGCGTGGCGACTCCAGCGGGCTACGAGCCTTCTGCCGAAATCGTCGCGATCGCGCAGGAGATCGCCAAAGAGACAGGCGCGCAGATTCAGCTTATGAATGACCCGCAACAGGCGGTCACTGGGGCAGAGGCGGTTTACACGGATGCCTGGGTCAGCATGGGCCAGGAAAGCGAGACCAAGCAGCGGGAAACAATTTTCCCGCCCTATCAAGTGAATGCTGAGCTTATGGCGAAAGCCGCGCCGCACGCGGTATTCATGCACTGCCTTCCCGCGCATCGCGGTCTGGAAGTGACCGATGAAGTCATGGATTCCGAGGGGTCGGTGATTTTTGAACAGGCGGAAAATCGCCTGCACGTACAGAAAGCGGTTCTTTATTTATTGCTGGGTGGCGGCGATCGCCGGCCCGCGAGGAGTGCTCATGCCTGAAAAAGTCGTGCTTGCTTATAGTGGCGGCCTGGATACGTCGATCATTATTCCGTGGCTGAAGGAAAACTACCGGTGCAATGTCATCGCGATGGTTGCCGACGTCGGTCAAGGCGACGATATCGAAGCAGTCGTGGAGAAAGCGTATGCAACCGGGGCAAGCAAAGTCCTCGTGGAAGACTTGCGGGAAGAATTCTTGACTGGCTATGTCTTTCCAGCGCTGCAGGCCGGCGCGGTGTATGAGCATAAATATCTGCTTGGAACGTCGCTGGCTCGACCGGTGATAGCTAAGCATCAGGTGGGGGTCGCGTTGCGTGAGGGGGCAACGACCGTCGCGCACGGTTGCACCGGCAAGGGAAACGATCAGGTCCGTTTTGAGCTCGCATATCAGGCGCTTGCACCCGAGCTGAAGGTGATCGCGCCCTGGCGCGAGTGGACGCTGAAGTCGCGCGAAGACTGCCTGGACTACGCAGAGCAGCATGGGATATCGGTGACCGCGAGCCGACAGAAAATTCACAGCCGTGACAAGAATTTGTGGCACTTGAGCCATGAAGGTGGCGAGCTGGAAGATGCGGCCAACGCTCCGCTCGATTCGACCTGGCAGATGACGCGGTCGCCGAAAGACGCTCCAGATAAAGATGAGCAGGTGCAGATTGGATTTGAGAAGGGTGTTCCCGTCTCGGTCGGAGGGATGAAACTCGATCCCGTCTCCCTGGTCGAATTGCTGAACGAAATTGGCGCTCGCAACGCCATCGGCCGAATTGATCTTGTTGAGAACCGGTTTGTGGGGATCAAATCGCGGGGTTGTTACGAGACACCCGGCGGAACGCTCTTAATCGCCGCGCATCGCGAGCTTGAGGCGCTGTGCCTGGAACGCGAACTAGCCCATTTTAAGCAGCATGTGAGCCTGAAATATGCTGAGCTCGTTTATTTCGGCCAGTGGTTCACCCCGCTGCGGGAAGCACTGGATGCATTTGTGGCGACGACGCAAAAAGAAATCACAGGCAGCGTAACGTTGTCGCTGTATAAGGGCAATGTGTCCGTTGTCAGCCGCGAGTCGGAGCATTCGCTTTACCGCACCGATCTTTCTTCCTTCACGATGGGTGACGGCTACGATCAGAAAGATGCGGCAGGATTTATCCGCATTCTTGGCCTTCCTTCGCGCACACGCGCAGGGACGGGTGTGGAGGTTGCGCGATGAAGATGTGGGCGGGGCGGTTCCGGCAGGGGCTGAATCCGGAATTCGAACGCTGGCAGCGGTCCTTTGAATTCGACCGGCGACTGCTGAAGTATGAACTTCAGGCGAGCGCGGCCCACGCAAAGGTTCTCAAGAACATAGGAATATTGTCAGCGGCTGAGCTCATCAGCGTTCTCGAAGGCTTGCAGCAGATCGATTCTCTGAGTCTACCTCGTGACGATGAAGCCGAAGACGTGCATCATTTTGTCGAAAAA
>JASICF010000331.1 GCA_030044775.1 Candidatus Sulfotelmatobacter sp.
GCGCCCGAAGGCAACACGCGCATAAAGATAAGGGCCGCCGGGCTGCTGGAAATGGGATGCCACTTCGGCAAAACAGCCCATGATGATGCTCATCCCGGCGCCGGCTACCAATACCGCCCAGATGCTCGCTTTGCCGATCAGCGCCGCAACCACGGACGGCAGGCCGAAAACTCCGCTGCCGATGATCGAATTCACCACCAGCGCGACGAGACTCCAGCGCCCGATAGCGCGAACCAGTTCGCGACGCGATGCACCGGCAACGGGCGTTTTCATCACGCGCGTTTGTATCACAGATCGCAGCTCGACAGAAAATCTCCTGCGTTGGCTGACCTTCATTGTTCACTCCTGTGTGCATGACTGCTTCCGACTTTGCGGGTGGAACGAAAGTCTCACGGCATAAATGGCCAGCAGTGTGAACCGTGGTGCCCCCGCAAAACCCTTGCTGCTGGCCATGTTCAGAGCCATCTAACAAGGCGGGTTACTACGCAGACCAAGGTAATCGCCAGAATTACGAAAGCGCATGATCGTGGGACATCTATCCGCCAACTGCTGCCGATGAGATGTTGTCATGGCACGCAGATCACCGCACCGGCGCATGGGGAACAGCACAGAGATGGATGACCTTCACACGCGAATGATGCGGGTAACCGAGGACCTTCGCGTGATTCAGCGCGAACTGAACTGCGCAGCCATGCAGGCGCCCAGCGATCCTGAGCTGATGGAAGCGCTGAGCGCGCTGCCGGAAACAGAAGCCATTCAGACGTTGTGCAAGTCGCTTGACCAGATGCGGCATTTCCTGTGGTTCTACACGCAGGTCATGAGCAACGATCCGGAGCTCGGCGATAAGTTGCGGCAGGCGAGCGGATCGGAGAAATCGGAAAACCTCAAGCCAGATACTTCTTTTCTGGATCAGCTCAATCGATCAGACGAAGCGCTGCTCCTGCGCTACCTGGTGGAAGCGAAGGAACGCAAGCCGAACTAGGCAGCGGTCTCGACTTCTTTCGTCTTCAGTCAGTTCATCAAGCTCAAAGCTCTACAGGCCGCCGCGGATGATCGTTTTCTGGACCTCTCCTTCAGGACTCAGGACAACAATGTTGGCTTCTGCGCCTGCTGTCAATTGGCCGTGCTGCGCCAGACCCGCGGCCTGGGTCGCATTCAAAGTCGCCGCCCGCACTGCGTCCCGCAAATTCCATACCGAGAATTGCGTGATGTTGCGAACCGCCCGGTCCATGGTCAGGACGCTGCCGGCGAGTTTCCCATCCTTTGTGCACATGCCATCCTTGACGGTAACCTGGATCGGGCCGAGTTGATAGTTGCCATCTGGCATGCCCGCCGCCGCTGTGGCATCGGTGATAAGGACCGAATTCGCGAGCCCTTTCGCCTGCAGAAAAACCTGCACCACTTCCCGGGCCACGTGAATTCCGTCGGCAATGATGTCTGCGCTGATCTCGTTGGCGGTGAGCACTTCCCCTAGAATTCCGGGCTCGCGATGATCGAATGGCCGCATGGCGTTGAACGTATGCGTGGCGTGACGGGCGCCCGCGTGAACCCCTGCCCTCGCGGCTTCGAGCGAGGCATCGGAATGGCCGATGCTTACGCAAACCTTGCGTCGCGCCGCTTCGGAAATCACCTCGAGCGCGCCCGCGAGCTCAGGCGCAATAGTCATCATGCGCACATGTCCGCGCGCGGCTTGCCAAAGGCGATCAAAAATTCCGACCGTTGGCTCGACTAAATATTCCGGGGGATGAACTCCCCGCCGATGATGACTCAGAAAAGGACCCTCCAGATGGATGCCAAGGGGAATCGCTCGCGCCCCGCCATTGTTCTCGCGCAAACTCTCCGCCGCTTCAATCGCGTTGGCGATCCGTTCGAGGGCGCGGCAAGTTTCATCGATCGGTGCCGCCACTGTTGTCGCAAAGTAACTCGTCACGCCATGACTGGCGTGAAACCTATTCAGCCGCTCAAAATCGGAAGGCTCAGCCCGCATCACGTCAACACCATGGCCGCCATGCACGTGAATATCGACGTAGCCGGGAGCCAGGATAGCGTTGGGAAAATCACGGGTGAGATCGACGACTGTGGCGTTCGCTGGAATCTCGCGCTGCGTGCGCGAGCAAACCGCGGTGATTCGTCTATCCTCGATAAACACAAGAGGTTCGAGGATCTCTTCTTGCGGCGTGTACAGCCGGTTGGCGCAGAGTACGATCATGCAGGTTCAGTCCACTTGCAGATGATATAGGAGCGGTACAACTAGGGTGAACTGGCAGAACCGATACGGCATCATTTCCGCTGCAATATCCGCGGGCACTAACTCCGTCATCAGTGTGACCCGCGAGACCAGATCCGAAGAAGCCGCGCGCTCAGCGAAACTGATTTAATTGGGTCTTCGGTCGCCCTGTGAGCTCAATCTCGAGTGAGTGAACGGGCAAAGGGGCAGGCCGCCTGCGATGTTATAATCGGTGTGCCCGTCGAGGCCAATCGCGGGCAAATGGCGCTGCGGGAAGTTGCTCATAGCGCGGTGCTGCAGCGTCGGGGAGTGGCTCAGCCTGGTAGAGCACCTGGTTCGGGACCAGGGGG
>JASICF010000332.1 GCA_030044775.1 Candidatus Sulfotelmatobacter sp.
TTTCAATGGAGCCGGCAAGCGCATCGCTTGAGCCTTTACCTCCACGCGCAGCCGAGGCGCCATCAACCGCGCGCAACAGCATCTCTTTGCAACCGCCTCCGCCTGGTAGCAGGCCGACTCCGACTTCCACCAGCCCGGCATAAAGCTCCGCGTGGGGCTGGCGCGCAGCTGCGTGCAGGGAAATCTCGGTTCCACCGCCGAGGCACAAGCCGAACGGGGCAGAAACGACCGGTTTCGGTGAAAATTTGATTGCCTGCGTCATCCCCTGGAACTGGCGAATCGCAAGGTCGACATCGTCCCACTCGTCTTCCTGCACACTCATGAGGAGCAGCATCAGATTTGCGCCGACAGAGAAATTCGCCGCGTCGTTGGTGATAACAAAGGCGTCAAAGTTGTCGCCAGGGCCTCCTGCTTTCAGAGTCTGAGCAATCAAGCCAACGATGTCGCCGCCCAGCGAGTTCATCTTGCTGTGGAACTCGATGCAGCCCACGCCATCACCGAGATCGACCAGCGACGCGCCCGAGTTTTTCTTGACCACACCATTCGATTTCTTTGCCACCGAAACCGACCACACTCCCGCCGCAGTCTGCACCGGATGCCAGGCGTCTGTCTTGAGATCAAAGAATTTGCGGCCGGAAGGCATTTTCGCGTCATCGACGTACCAGCCTTTATGCCCGGCGGCGAGAAGTTTTTCCACATTGGCGGCGATCGGCCTACCCTCTTTTTTCATGCGGGCAACAGTTGCTTCGACTCCCGCCGCATCCCACAGTTCGAACGGCCCAAGTTCCCAGTTGAATCCGAGCCGCATCGCGCGGTCGATCCCAACGATCGAATCTGAGATTTCCGGAACGCGATTCGCTGAATAGGTCCACAAATCGGAGAGAGCAGACCAAAGAAAGGCTCCGGCTTTGTCACCTTTTTGCGGGCTGGCGCTCGCCAGACCAAGCAACGTGCGCAGCCGCGTACCCGTTTCCTCGATGTTCTTCGCCATATCCAGCGCGGGAAGTTTTGGCTTCGATCGCGGGTGATATTCCAAAGTCTTCCAATCCAGCGCCATTCGCTCATCTTCCTGGCCTTCGTCGCTTTTCACTTTTCTGTAAAACCCGCCCTTGGTCTTGTCGCCCAGCCATTTGCGCTGCAGCATTTGCGTGAAGAAGTCGGGCAGGCGAAGGTCGCTGCGCTCGTCGTGAACATTCGCCGTCATGTTCGAAACCACGTGGCCCAAAATGTCGAGCCCAACCAAGTCGATCGTGCGAAAGGTTGCCGACTTCGGCCAGCCCACGGCCTGACCGGTCAGCGCATCGATTTCTTCAATGGTGAGATCCATTTCCTGCATCAGGCGCATCACATTTAGCACCGAAAATGTTCCGATACGATTGCCGATGAAGTTGGGCGTGTCTTTCGCGAGCACAACTCCCTTGCCGAGCCGCACATCGCAAAAGTGCGACACCTCTTCTATCGCCGCACGATCGGCCTCGGGCGTGGGAATCAGTTCCAGCAGACGCATGTAGCGGGGCGGATTGAAGAAATGCGTGCCGAACCACGAGCGCCGAAAGTCGTCAGGAAATCCTTCGGCGATTTTGCCAACCGGTAATCCGCTGGTGTTCGTGGTCGTGATCGTGCCTGGCTTTCGAACGGCATCGACTTTGCGCAGCAACGCGCGCTTGATTTCCAGATTTTCCACCACCGCTTCGATGATCCAGTCGACTTCGCTAAGCTTTTTCAAGTCATCGTCAAAGTTGCCCACGGTGACAAAGCGCGCCAGCGAAGGTTCCATGAACGCCGCGGGCTTGGACTTTTTTGCAGCTTCGAGACCGGCCAGGGCGACCTTGTTGCGAACCTCGGCAGTAGCGCCCGGCGCAGCATCTGGCGAAACGATATCGAACAGATAGCTGAGTACCCCGGCATTGGCAAAATGCGCGGCGATGCGAGCACCCATGGTTCCGGCGCCCAGAATTGCAACTTTATGAATGCCCTTCATGGCTAAGCCTCAAACACTTTCTCGCAGCAACATTTGTGGAGAATCTGCCCTCGTTACTATTTGTGATTGCAACCGACCCGCAGGTCTTATCGACAATCGGAATCAGCAATGGATGATTGATCTAAGGCAGTTTATCGACTGCCCAGTCGTTATTGCTAGTGTTGACGATCACAATGGTGGAAAATTTCCGATGCAGCTGGTTCGCCGTGCGGTTCACCAGGACGACAGGAAATTCGTAGCGGTGGCGGAGTCGCTTGCCACGATTGATCTCGTAAGCGGATGGATCGGAAGCAGAAAAGAATTTGTCGAGATCCGCGGGATTTACGCCTTTCTTGGCATGTTCCGTCAACATCGCGATTCCGTTTTCCCTGTCGCCTGCCTGCCATGCCTGTAGAAGACGATCGGCAACGGCCAGGGCTGAGGCGTATTCCGCGTCCAGAGAAGCCGCCCGGGCAGCTTTGGCTGGCGTCGGCGAGGAAGAAGTCGGCAACCAAAAAATCAGCAGGCAGAAACTTGCCGCATGCCGAACCACCCTAGGGAACATAAATTCATTATGCGAGAAAATGCGCAGCGCGAGAAGTTGTCTTATGGATGATCTAGGTCTCGAGATGCTCACTCAGATATTGCATGGCTTTTCGCGCCATCTGCTTCTCTCCTTTGTAGGCAAGCAC
>JASICF010000333.1 GCA_030044775.1 Candidatus Sulfotelmatobacter sp.
GGCCATCCCCCGCGCCAGTTCCACTGACTTGAATGTTCCCCAATATTTCCTCAAAATCCGGATTACCCGTAGGACCGGTGGAATAGGACTGCTCGACGAATTGCGCGTTCGAGCCCGCTGGCGGCGCTTCCACGATGAACTCGGCGCGTCCCGCAGGCGGAATCAAGATGGTTTGCTCGGTGCGGGGCGCAGCCAGAGGATAACCGTCGAGCGCGATCAACTCGAGCGGTTGCGCCACGCCATTGACTGATACCTGTAACGGCATGAACTCCTGCAGGGTCGCGTTCGCAACCCGCCAGAATTGCCGTTCGCCCGGCTTCATCTCGATAATCGGAGCCGACGGCGACTCCGGAGGAACCGCCAGGTGGAAATTTACGGTAATTTCGTACGGCCCAGGTATCCACGGAGCGAGATACTGCTGGCGAATGACGAAGACGCGTTCCGTAAGCCCGGCCACTTCAGGACGCAATTTGTCGATCCCTTCTACAATCAGCGCGCCGGCTGCCCCACCATTCACCTGAAACTCCGTAAAGCCGTGGACGTGTGGATGGTACCAATACAGTCCCGGCGGCTGGCTGTCAGGAATTTTGATTTTGTATTGAAAACCGGGAGATCCCGGCTGGATCAACGTCGTAAGCACATCATCCTGGTGACAGATGGGCGAAACTTTCATGCCGTGAAAATGAACGTTTGTCGATTGCAGCGTGGCAGTTCCGCCATCCCCACAGGTCTGCCCCGTGGGCGCAGGCATGTGCATGATGCTGGTCGAATCAGAACTATTCACCGGAATGCTGTCTTTCACTTTCAACAGCAGCTCGTCGCCCTGATGAACCCGCAGCGTAGGCGCTTCTACAACTTCCGTAGGACTCTGGTACTTGTAGCAGTAATGTGTGTAGCCGAACTGGTCGACCGAATAGCCCATATCTAAATCTGCGCTGAGAACGCCGTTCTGGGAGACCAGGCTGAACGGATCCTGCACAACGGTACCGCTGGGCGGGCGCGGCGGGCACTGCGCCGCGGCGTGGAAAACAAACAATCCCCAAATGCTAAGCCCCAACAGAAAGTTAAAATTGCGTTGCATTCAATAAGCCTCTGGGCCGATCAACTCACCCGTTTCCGCAAAAGCTGTGTCTTAGAACGACCGCGGCGGAAACGCTCCAATCGACAGTAATCCTCCGCTATTCGAATCGCTCACGGGCGATGACGACAACTCTCCTAGCGTACACGTCGCTCCGCTTGAGGTCACCGCGACCAGCCCAATCGAGGAAGGCGCTCCATACTCCGCTACATAAATGGTGCCGCCCGTACCCGTATCACCGTCGAGTCCGAGCTCCGCCGTATACGACCAGTGGGAACTATATCCGCGAAGCTTGCCGGAAGTGCATCCCGGAGAAAGCTTCCCGGTGGAAACGTCAAACCAAGCCGCGCTGATCGAGTCGCCTTCCGTGTTGCTGATGTATAAGAGCGTCTCATCCGGACTCAAAAGAATATTGCTGGAATTAATCTCTGATCCCAAACGGTAAACGGTGGTCTTGCCCAGCTTGCCCGAACTGATATCGGAAACCTCCACGACCGTAGCGGTCGAGGTGTCTCCGAAAAGCGCATAGCGACCGGTTTTCGTAATTTCCACGCTGTTCGGATAACTCGCACCTTGTGACTCGAAATACCCCGTTGAATTCTGTTCGTCACCATTCGAGATAGGAGTACCTGAGGAAATGTCGAACGATTCAAACGATCCATCCCCGTACGTTACAACCATCATATTTCCGCGCAGGGTCATGGCATCGATGAACCCGCCTTGCAGTCCGGCCACGGAAATATCGTTGATAAAAGTAAGACTGCAACCCGGCTCGACTTCGAATGTTCCAATCGTATTGGAAGTCGTAAAACTGGCGTATAAATATTGGGCATTCACGGCCAGGCCAATCCCGTTGGCACTGCCGGAATCGGTCGGGGAACCGGAAGTGTTGCCGGCCACGGCGAGCGTGTTGATATCAATGCCGACAATATCGCCGGTGAGCGCGTTCGAGGCGTAAACGCATTCCTGCGTCCCGTTGGCAAGTACAGCGATGCGGTCGGTCGAAAAATAGCCCCCGGCGATCCCCGCCCCGCCAGTCAGCACCCGCTGGTCGAGATGAAGAAAACCATTTTCGCCGATTACGTAAAAAGTGACGCTGCTCGATAAGGCGTCGTCGTCATTCGAAATGAGATAGCGAGGATGGCCAGTTGCAAAGGCAAAACCACTGAACGCGCAGATCCAGACCAGCAGCGCCAGGGAACGCCGCCTCCACAACTCAAAACTCATTTGCATTCATCCCCTGGGAATCAGAACATTAAAAAAACGAACCTCTGAAGTTAAACATACGTTGCAGTCCGGCTTCAATCGTAATCGCACAGTTGTGGTAGGGAATAAAGGCTCTGAACGAAAGTATTTTGCACGCACAGAATTAGCGAGCGAATGGATAATCGGTTGCGCAAACAAGCCTTGAGTTTTGTCCGCAGGATTCGAGTTCTTGCGCCGGAGGCACGATCACTCTTCCGTTTGTTGTTGCAGCGATGATGCGGCCTGGATTCCCGTTGCCACTTCCGGGATAATGCCGATTTTCATGTAAATCGGCCGCACCAGGCGGCGCAGGACGGGCAGCTGCGATGCGAAGAGCGCGGCGCCGCCGATGCAGATCGCGCCTCCGATTGCCAACGTAAGGGGCGCGCCGATGCGGCTTGCGGCCTCTCCGGCGATGAGGCTGCCAAACGGCGCCACTCCCTGAAACGCCATCGAATAAAAACTCATCACCCGGCCGCGTTTCTTATCTTCCACGATGGTTTGCAGAATCGTGTTGCTGGCGGCCATCTGCTGCATGAAACAAAAACCAGTCACCACCAGCAAAAGCATCGAGAGCCACTGATACCGCGACAGCGAAAAGGCAATCAACGAAGCTCCAAATCCAGCGGCGGTCATGGGAATCACGCGACCCAATCCGAGCACGGTGCGTCGCGCGGCCAGCCTCACGGCTCCGATCAGTGCGCCAACCCCTGTGGCTCCCATGAGAAAGCCTAGCGTGTGCGCTCCGCCGTGCAGGATGCGTCCGGCAAAGATCGGCATCAGGGTCGTGTATGGCATGCCCACGAGGCTGACCAAAGCGAGCAACAGGAGAATCCACCAGATGGGATGAAATCCCCGGATGTACGTCCAACCGTCGCGCAGTTCGGAGAGAACGCTGCCGTGCTCGTGCTCACGCGGACGGACGACGACAACCATCGCCAGCAAGGAAGCGATGACAGCGAGATAGCTGAAGCCATCGATCAAAAAGCAGTAGCCCTCGCCCGCGAGCGCGATCAAAAGACCGGCAACCGACGGACCGATCAGCCGCGCCGCGTTTACCAGCGAAGAATTCAGCGCGATTGCGTTGCCCAAGTCCTCAGAGTCTTCCACCATCTCGATGACGAAGGCCTGTCGCGCCGGCATGTCGAAGGCATTTACCGCGCCCTGAAACAAATTGAGGACAACGATCTCGTTGACGGTAATTATTTTGGTAAGAGCGAGGGCTGCCAGCGCAAAAGACTGCAGCATCGAGAGCGCCTGCGTGATCAACAAGACTCGATGCCGGTTCCACCGATCCACCCACACGCCCGCGAACGGTCCGAGAAACAGAACCGGGATCTGGCCTGCAAAACTCACCAGACCAAGCAGAAACGCGG
The DNA here is from genome assembly GCA_030044775.1 of Candidatus Sulfotelmatobacter sp. GTDB lineage: Bacteria > Acidobacteriota > Terriglobia > Terriglobales > Acidobacteriaceae > Sulfotelmatobacter. The sequence goes on from JASICF010000333.1 coordinate 3,700, forward strand.
AGCCGGTAAGCCGGTACACCAGCCAACCCGTGGCAACCCGGGTCATCCAGGTGCCAATTAAAGAAATTCCCTGCCCGCCGAAAAACAAGCGGTAATTTCTGTGGCGCAGAGCGCGCACAACAAGGCGCCAGTTGGTTTCTTTTCGCCTGCTCTGTGCCATCTTTCTCTCAACTCCCCCAAAAATCCGGGTCGTGTGCCAGCCTGCTCTTGGCCCACCACGGAAATCCGCGCCTACTTGAGGTGCCGCGCTGCGTTTGATGTTTCAGACGCCCCTGCCGGTGAGCGTATAATTTTCCCACAGATACGCTCTCATTTTCTTTACACGATGCGCCGTGGGTTCCGGTTTCTTATCGGCGGACGGCGCGAGAATCGCAACCTCAGCAAATTGAACTTTGCTGCTACGAGTTCTTCCTGGAGGCATTCAATGCCCGATTGGGACCCAAGGCGCAAACATCCTGAAGAGAGGCCGGACGATTCGGGTGTATCGCGGCGCGACTTTCTAAGAATTTCTGGCATCACCGCCGCGATTCCACTCGTCGCCAGCCCCAAGGTCGTGATGGCCGCCGGAGAACAGATCCCGGTGCACGGCCCGGGCAAGGTCGCGATGGAGTTCAGCATTAACGGGAAGCCGTACAAGGCGAATCTCGAGCCGCGCGTCACCCTGCTGGACGCGCTGCGCGATCAATTCGAGATCACCGGCGCCAAGCGCGTTTGCGATCGCGGTGAGTGTGGCGCATGCACAGTCCTCATGGATGGCAAAACCGTATACGCCTGCTCGGTGCTGGCCATTGAAGCGCAAGGCAAATCAATCGTGACGATTGAATCGCTGTTGCAGGATGGAACGCTGCATCCCATTCAGCAGGCGTTCGTGGAGAACGACGCATCGCAGTGCGGATTCTGCACTCCGGGGTTCGTGGTCGCATGTAAGGCAATGCTTGATCGCAACGCCAATCCCACGCCTGAGGACATCCGGCACGGTTTAAGCGGAAATCTCTGCCGGTGCGGCACCTACGACGGAATCCGCAAGGCGATCGCGCAGGCCGCGCAGAAAGGAGCGTGAGCAATGCCGAACTATGCATGGCCCCAGGAAGACGATCGAACTCTGATCGGCACGCGCGTCACGCGTGTGGATGCGCCGGTCAAGGTATCAGGGCAGGCGAAGTATACCTACGACACACACCGGCCGAGCATGCTGTACGGCAAGGTGCTGCGATGTCCTTACGCCCACGCCAAAGTGGTAAGCATCGACATCAGCGCAGCAGAGAAAATACCCGGAGTGAAAGCCGTTCAGATTGTGCAGGGGCCAGGATCGATGATCCATTGGGAAGGCGACGAGATTGTTGCCGTCGCTGCGATTGATGAGCCCACGGCTGAAGACGCCATCCGCGCCATCAAAGTGAACTACCAGCAGCTCGACCACCTGGTGAGTGATGCCGAGCCCCCAAAGAACAGTGGGGAGGGACAAGGCCCGCTCAGCTTTGACGATATTGATGACATGCTCGACAACCAGGTGCCCAGCCAGCAGATGGTCAGCCAGATCAAAGAATACGGTCTGACCGAAAAACCGGACGAAGATACGCTCAAGGGACTGAAGGCCGACGGCGCAACCGATGATGTTTTAAGCGCAATTCAATCTGCAACCGTTCACCCAGAAGCCGCGCAGCGGCCAAAATCGAATTACCAGAAAGCTGCGGTCCAAACCATCGGCGATCCGGACGAAGGGTTCAGGGATTCGGATTTTGTTTCCGAAGGTCTCTACGGCGTCCCTGTGATCACGCACTGCTGCCTGGAAACTCACGGTTCGATTTCCGAGTGGACGGATGAGAATCATGTGTTCACCCACATCTCCACGCAGAACGTCTCCGGCATACCCGGACAGATGGCTGAGCCGCTGAAACTACCGGCAACCAATATTCGCGTTCACCAGGACAATATCGGCGGAGGGTTCGGCAGCAAGTTTGCCCCCGACCGCTGGGGCATCTTCACGGCACAAATTTCGAAGAAGGCTGGAGGCAAGCCCGTGCGCATCATGCTGGAGCGCGATGCCGAGCTTAAGGTCGCCGGAGCCCGGCCTTCCGCTTTTGCGCGCGTGAAGGTCGGCGCAAAAAAAGACGGAACGATTCTCGCGTGGCAATCGGAATCGTGGGGCACCGGCGGACCCGGCGGCGGCGGCATGCCACCGATTCCCTACGTCTTTAGCGTTCCAAATCAGCGCAAAGAGCACACCGCAATTCGCAATAATATCGGCCCGGCGCGCGCCTGGCGCGCGCCGAACCATCCCCAGGCCGCGGTGCTTACGATGTGCGCGCTCGACGATCTTGCGGCTGCGGTGAACATGGATCCTCTGGATTTCTTCAGCCGCAATCTCGACCTCACCAAGCCCCGCCAGGAAATCTATCGCGAAGAGTTCGCCATTGCATCCGACCTGATGGATTGGAAAAACAAATGGCATCCGCGAAGGCAGATCTCTGCCGGGGAAGTTGTTCGTGGAGTGGGACTCTCCATTCACACCTGGGGTGGACGCGGTCACAATAGTGATTGCGATCTCACCATTCACCCTGACGGTTCGGTCGACCTGAAGATGGGTTCGCAGGATTTGGGAACCGGCACGCGGACCTGCATTCTTATCGTAGCTGCCGATACTCTCGGCATTCCGATCGATGCGATTCACCTCCTGATTGGTGATACAAACTATCCTCCTTCCGGCGGATCAGGAGGATCGACCACGATCGGTGGAGTAACTTCTTCCACGCGCCGCGCGGCAGTCGATGCACGCGACGCGCTCTTTGCCAAAGTTGCGCCGGCACTCCGCGCTCACCCGGAAGAGTTGGAATGCGTGAACGGCAACGTCAGAGTGCGCGGCGATTCTACCCGCTCGCTTAGCTGGAAAGAAGCGTGTTCGAAACTCGGGGCCATGCCGCAGACCGTGCGAGGCAAGAATCCGGATCGTGACAAACCGCCAGACCTTACCAACAGCGGCGTGGGCGGCGTCCAGATGGCCGAGGTCGAAGTCGATACCGATACCGGTATCGTCAAAGTAAAAAAGATGGTCGCGGTTCAGGATTGTGGCCTGGTGGTCAACGTGAAAACGGCCGAGTCACAGGTCTACGGCGCGTTGATCATGGGCATCAGCTACTCGCTTTTTGAGGAAAAAGTGATGGATCCAACTACAGGCCGCATGCTCAACGCCAACATGGAGTTCTACCGCCTGGCCGGCTTCAATGACATTCCCGAGCTGGTCGTTCGCATGATGACCGGTAAAGGTTACGACGAGCGCGGAGTCATCGGACTCGGTGAACCTCCCGTGATCTCGCCCGGAGCGGC
>JASICF010000334.1 GCA_030044775.1 Candidatus Sulfotelmatobacter sp.
GTCAAGAACTCCGGACTGCGCGGGCGCGGCGGGGCAGGATTTTCGACCGGAATGAAGTGGTCGTTCGTGCCGAAGCAATCGGCGAAGCCGAAATACGTGCTGTGCAACGGCGACGAAAGCGAGCCGGGCACGTGCAAAGACCGCCTGATTTTCGAGCACGATCCGCATTCGGTGATCGAAGGCGTGATGATCGCGGCGCTGGCGGTTGGCGCGCAGAGCGGATACATCTACATTCGCGGCGAATACCGGTATCTCTCGAACATCATGCAGAAGGCGATTCGCGACGCGTACGCAAAGGGATTTGCGGGTAAAAACATTTTCGGCAGCGGGCGCGATCTCGATATTTATTGGCATGGCGGCGCAGGCGCATACGAAGTGGGAGAAGAGTCGGCGTTGATGGAATCTCTCGAAGGCAAGCGCGGCATTCCGCGCATTCGGCCTCCCTTCCCTGCCGTGGTCGGACTATGGGGCGGGCCGACGGTTATTAATAACGCGGAGACTCTGGCCAACGTGCCGCACATTATGCTTGGCGGCGCGGAGTGGTATGCCAATCTGGGCACTCCAAAAAATGGCGGCACGCGCCTGTTCTGCTTGAGCGGCAATATCGCCAAGCCGGGAGTCTACGAGCTGCCCATGGGCTACAACCTGAAAAAGATGCTGTACGACGTGGGCGGCGGCATTCCGAACGGAAGAAAGTTGAAAGCAGTTGTTCCCGGCGGATCATCCTGCCCGTGCCTGACCGCGGATGAGGTCAATGTGAACATGGATTTTGATTCGGTGGCGAAGGCCGGATCGATGCTGGGTTCGGGCGGGGTGGTGGTGATCGACGATGCGCAGTGCATCGTGAAGTTCGCCCTTCGGACAATGAAATTCTATAAGCACGAGAGTTGCGGATGGTGCATTCCGTGCCGCGAAGGAACCGATTGGCTGGAAAAGACACTGACGAGATTTCATCGAGGCGGCGGATTGAAAAAAGACATCGACAATATGCAGTACCTGTCGGAGAACATGCTGGGGCGGACATTTTGTCCGCTGGGCGATGCGGCGGCGATGCCGACGATTGCATTCGTAAAAAAGTTTAGAAAAGAATTTGAGGATCATCTGGAAGGCAGACCGTGCCCGTTTGAAAAGGCGGGGGCGGTGGAAGAGTTGCCGGTGATGGCGCATTAGAAAATTTGTGATTTGTGATTGGTAATTTGTAATTTCAAAACCACAACGCGCGGTTGGGTTTTAAATCACAAATCACCAATCACAAACCTTAAATGTTTTATGGCTGATGTAACTCTCACAGTTGACGGCAAGAAAGTCACGGCTCCGGCAGGGACGCTGCTGATCGAGGCGTGCAAGCGCGTTGGCATTGAAGTGCCGTCGTTCTGCTATTACCCCAATCTGTCGCTGCAGGGCGCGTGCCGCATGTGCCTGGTAAAGATCGAGAAGATGCCGAAACTGCAGACGGCGTGCACGACGGTGATCAGCGAAGGCATGATCGTAACCACGGACAGCGCGGAGATCAAGCAGGCGCGCAAGGGGATGGTCGAGCTGCTGTTGGGGAACCATCCGCTGGATTGCCCAGTGTGCGATGCGGGCGGCGAGTGCGAATTGCAGGACATGACATTCAGCTACGGGGCGGCGGAATCGAAGTTCATGGAGGCGAAGAATCATCGTGACGAGCAGCAGTGGTCGCCGGTGGTTTTTTTCGATCGCCCACGCTGCATATTGTGTTACCGCTGCGTGCGGGTGTGCGGCGAAGGGATGGATGTTTGGGCGCTGGGCGTGCAGAACCGTGGCGTGAGTTCGATTATCGCTCCCAATAAAGAAGATCATCTGGAGTGCGAAGAGTGCGGCATGTGCATTGACATTTGCCCGGTCGGCGCGCTGACCTCCGGCGCGTACCGATACAAGACGCGGCCGTGGGAGATGAAGCACATCGGAACGACTTGCACGCACTGCGCTGACGGATGCAAGACTACCTTGGGCGTGCGGCGCGCCGATACCGGCATGGAAATCGTGCGAGGAGACAACCGCGACAAGAGCGGAACGAACGGCGATTTTCTGTGCATCAAGGGGCGCTACGGCTTTGACTTTGCGAGTCACGAACAACGGATCGAGCAACCACTGATCCGGCACAACGGTAAGCTGGTTCCAGCATCCTGGGAAGATGCGTTTACGCTGATCGGTAGAACTTTCCGCGAAATTCGCGATCGTGAAGGCGGGCAGGCGATCGGGGTGGTGGGATCGACGCGCACGACGAATGAAGAAGCTTATCTGCTTTCGAAGTTTGCGCGGGTGGTTTTGAAAACCAACAATGTCGATCATCATCGGACGGCCGACTTCTCTGCTTTCGCGGCGGCGCTGCGGGGCAAAGAGAACGCGACGGCAAGCATGGCGGAGGTGTTCAACGCTCCGGCGATTCTGCTGATTGGGAATGACCCGACAGAGCAGCATCCGCTGCTGGCGTGGCAGATTCGCAATAATGTGAGGCTGCACCGGGCGAAGCTGTATGCGATCAACTCGCAGGAGATCAAGCTGCGCCGGCAGGCGAGCGAGTTCTTACAAATCCCCGCAGGCGCGGAAGAAAGGGTTGTTGCGTTTCTTGCAGGAGATGATTCCGCGCTGAGCATATTGACACCCGGCGACGATTCCGGCGGACGAGGGCGTCCGCCGCTCCAGGAGCGGTGCAAGTCGCTTCGCGAGAGGCTGCGCGGGGAGCGAAATCTGGTCATCATTTTTGGCTCGGAGATTCGCGGAGAGGATGTGGCTGCGGTCGTTCGTTTGGGCTCGGAAATCTCTGGGGCGAAGTTTATTTGCCTCGCGGATTATGCGAATTCGCGTGGCGCGGCGGATATGGGTTTGTATCCGGACTTGCTGCCTGGCTATCACCCAACCAGCGGGAATAGCGAATTTCATCGGGAGTGGGGCGAGATTCCGCAGACCGCTGGACTCGATCTTCCAGGAATGGTGGAAGCGGCGAAAGCCGGCAAGCTGAAGGCGCTTTACGCCGTTGGAGCGAACCCGATAGGACGGATGAAGATCGATCCATTTGCGTTTTCGAAAAGCTTTGTGGTTGTCCAGGATATGTTCCTCACCGAGACCGCGGTGATGGCGGATGTAGTGTTGCCGGCGGCGAACGCGTATGAAAAGGCGGGCACGTTCACCAACACCTGCGGCGACTTGCAGCTGGTAAAAAAAGCCGGGGAGATGACGGGCACAAAAGGGGATTTCGAAATGATCGTGCGCATCGCCGACGGGATGGGATTCGATGTGCACAAGCTCGTACCTTTTGGCGGAGGAACGCAGGCGGACATGGGGCAGTCGCGCGGAGCGCAGTCGGGCGAAGCGGACCGGCATGCGGTGTGGCTGGAAGCGCGCGGACTGGAGTTCAAGATGAGCCCGTTCGATCCCACGGCGATTCTGGATGAGATTCAGCGGCTGGTACCGGGCTATGACGTGCCGCGCGGGAATTTGCTCGCGGGCAACAGCGAGCACACGTCGCTGAAAGATGTTGGGCCGGCGGTTGTGCACCGGGCGGATTCGATTGTTCCGGCGAACGACACATTGTTTACTTCGGGGACATTGGGGCGTTATTCGCGAGCATTGAAGTCGGTGATTGAGAGCCGGGAAGCACATCCTGCCGAGGTCGCGGCAGACTGAAGAGGATTTCACGATTAAGCGATTGAGTCATTGGGCGAACTGAGAATCGATCTTAAGACGATCAATGACCCGATGGCTCAATCGCGAGATTCCTAACTCATGCCTTTACCACTTTCCATCTTCATGCTGGTGTCGGTAATCAAGTCGGCGATTGTGCTGCTACTGCTGCTGACCGCTGTCGCATACACCGTTTGGCTGGAGCGGAAAGTAGTCGGCCACATGCAGAACCGTTG
>JASICF010000335.1 GCA_030044775.1 Candidatus Sulfotelmatobacter sp.
CAAATCCAACTGGCAGAGGGCAACGTGGTAGCGGTCGTCGCTCTTGCGGTAGTTTTCCCTCGTGCGGCGAAGCATCTCGATTGCCCGGGAGTTTTCGCCGCGGAGGTGGTGAAGGGCCGCGACATTGTAATCGACCTGAACCGCCAGCGTGCTCATTGCGTGAGCTTCAGCGAAGGAGCGCGCCTCCTGAAACGCTACTTCCGCACGGGGAAAATCGTTGAGCAGGACCAGGCAAATCGCCACATTGTGGAGCGCGACCGCATAAGCCTCCGGGTCTCGCTCCGGCTCGGCGGAAAAAAACTTGCGAGCTTGTTGATAGTAATCGAGAGCCTCTGCATAGCGACCCTGGCGTTGGAAAATGTTCCCCGCATTCAGGTCCACGCGCGCGGCTCGCCATTCGTTTTTTCCCGCTGCAAAAATCCGTCGTGCCGCTTTGGCGGCCGAAAGAGCGCGCTCGTACCTCCCAGAAAGAATCAGCGGCTGGATGGAAGCGTTTAAAGTACGGGCCAGCTGGTTCTTATCCCCGATATCGGCGAAGAGCTTGGAAGCTTTCGCGTGACGTTGAACTGCGGCCTCATTATTCCCCGAGAGGTGCAGGGCGTTCCCCATCGTGCGCAAGCTTTGCGCAACGGCGCTCTTGTCGCGCAGTTTGCGGGCGATCACCAGGGCAATCTCGGCAAGCACCACAGCGGAGGTGGAATCAATTTGAGAGCGAGTGCGGACAGATTCCGCAAGCCAGGAAACAACTTCGCCGCCGATCAGTTCCGGATGTTGGGCTAGATACTGGTTTCGTGCAGTGCTGCTCGTAAGCTTAGAAAGGCGGGTGAGCAGTTCTGCAGTTAAAACCGAGCTTCGAGCCGTTGCTGTGCCCGGCAATCCCGTCATCCTCCCAACTGCTCAATACGCCCGCGCAATTTTTCCAGGCAGCGGCGGCGGATAAAGCCGATTGACCCAAGGGCGAGGTTCAAGTCTCTAGCGACCTCCTCGTACGGACGCACGGGCATTTCGAAGAAAAGCATTTGCAGCAGCTTCTGGCAGCGCGGCGAAAGCTCCAACAGCGCCTCGCGCAGTTCCTGCTCGCGTTCGCTTTGTGCCACCAGGTCCTCGGGTTCTTGTATGGCCCCTTCCGCGAGTCGGTCCTCCGCTTCAAGCGGCTCACGCTTTTGTTGTGCGCGTTTTTCGTGAAAGCACCGGTTTCGCGTTACCTGAATCAACCAACCCGCAAGGGCGTTCGGTTCACGCAAGCGGGGCAGTTCGTTGAGCAAGTCCAGGCAAACTGCCTGGAAAATATCGGCGGAGTCAGCCTGCGAAAACCCATAACGCACGGGAATCGAGTAAACAAGATTTTTGTATTTCGAAATCAGCGTAGACCAGGCGGCCTCGCTTCCCTGCAAGCATTGCTTTACGAGGCGCGCATCGGAAAAGCGCCCCGTGTCAGTTACTTTGGATTTCCGCGGGGCGGTCCCCATGATTAAAGGGACCCTCCCGAGGAAAGAAAGAGCTCAGGCGAATTCCACAGAGTATGCGGATCGAGTGCCGCGGGCTTGAAATTCTCTATTTCATTCTTCGCTCCCACAAGGATATCCGGACTCGCAAGGCAGATAATTGGCGCCTGTTCAGCGAGAATCTCCTGCACGCGGTCGTACAGCGCTTTACGCTTTCTCCGCTTAGTTGCCGATAATTGCTCTTCCATGAGCCGGTCAATCTCCGCCTCCCAAGGTGTAGATGGATGGGGCTCGCCGAGGTCCCACACATGATCGTTGCCGGAAGACATCCAGACATTCATCTCTGCGCTAGGGTCCACATCTCCCGCGCCAAGGCCCAGAACGGCCGCTTCATAATCGTGAGTCTGGAAGATTCGATCGAGGACGGAATGAAAATCCAGCGAGACGACCTGAACCTGAATCCCAAGATCCTTGAGGTCGGATTGGATCATGGTTGCCATCTTCACGCGCTGGGCATTCGATGCACTGGTTATGATCGTGAATTCCACCGGTGAATTCGATTTATCGAGCAAAACCCCCTCTGCGTTCCAAACAAATCCGGCAGAGATAAGAATCTTTTTGGCATCTTCAACCGAGCGTGCGGGGTGAGGAATGGACGTGTCCACCCACAGATTGTTAGCAGGTGTAACCGGTGTCCATAAAGGCGTGCCTCGGCCGCGATAGACAACTCGAACCATAGCGTTGCGGTCGATCGCGAGCGAGACGGCCTGCCGGAATCTGGCGTCGCGAAACCAGATTTGTTTCCTGACTAATTGCGACGGCAGCGAGCTATTTAAATTGAAGAACAGAAAATTGAATTCGAGGCTGGAACCGATATCCTGCAGATGAAAGGAGCCGGCGTGTTCATCTTTTTCTAAAACAGAATAATCATCGGCGTTTAGACGATTAATAATATCCGTATCGCCCGCTTGAAATCGGATTGCTTCTGCATCGGCATTCGCCACAAAAACATAAGTAAGCTCGTTCAGGTAGGGAAGGCGGTTGCCTGCCTTATCCACCTTCCAGTAATAAGGATTACGTTCCAGTGTGAGGCTCTGACCAGGAACATAGCTTTTGAGACGAAACGGTCCCAGACCAGCAATAAGTTGCGGTGGAGTACCAAGACCCCACGCCTGATCCAGTTTCCCATCGTTATACGCGGGTTCGAGCAGGCGCCGGGGAAGGATTGCCACGCTGTCAAACAATCGTTCCGCCGCAGCATAAGGCTGAGATAACTCGACAGATATCGTGTATTGGTCGAGTTTCCTTACGACGATTGGTTTGCCGGCAACTATCAACGTATCGCGCTGAGGAGAATGCACGTGTTCGTCGAGATACACCTTGAAGCTGAACACCACATCGTCGGCATCAAAAGCGGAACCGTCCGAAAAACGCAGCCCGTGACGCAGCTCCAGGCGATATTGCAACCCATTTGCAGACACTTTCCACGCTTTCGCAATTGCCGGTTCCGTCCGCTGCGACGATCGATTGATGTGAATCATATCGGACGTCAACTGCGCGATAACCTCACGCGACGAAACATCGGTTGAGGTAACAGGATTGAGTGTTTTCGGTTCAGAACGCAACGATACGACGAGATTGCCGCCCGTACGGCCTACTGGGTTGTCACTGATAAAAAGGTCCTCGGTAGAACGGGGCGGTTGGGTGAATGCGGAAGGGCCCGACAACACGAACAGCATTACCAGCAGTGCGAAATTGAGCAGGCAAGGTCGAGGCTTCATACTGCTACTCACTGCGAGTACACGCGGCAGTCCGCACTTTCCTGCAGCGCATTTCCCAGAGCATGGTAGACAAGGAACACTGGGATCAGCAGAAGACCAGGTGCCCACATCCACCAATAAGAAACCAGTACATCGTATTGCAGAAGCGTTGCCAGCATATTACCCCAACTTGGCACCGGTTCCCCGACACCCAGACCCAAGAAAGACAACGTGACTTCCGCCAGGATATATTGCGGAGCAAGAAGCCCGGCCTGTGTGACTAATATGCTGGAAGCCTGGGGCAATAAATGCCGCTTCATGAGATATAAATCGGATCCTCCAAAACCTCTGGCTGCGAGAAGGTAACCGCGTTCCTTTCCGCTCAGGGCAACCCCTCGAATTAACCTGGCTGGCCGCGCCCATCCGACAAAGCCGATCACCGCGAAAAGCAGGAAGAACATCCGGCCCGCAGAAATGTGTAATGGGAGGAATGCGCGAATCGCCAACAATAGATAGATCCACGGCAGCGCGAGAAATAGCTCGGCGCAACGCATGACAACGGCATCGAACCATCCACCGTAGTAACCGGCGGAAACCCCAAGCAAAACTCCGATCGACAATGACAATATCGTCGCCAGCGATCCGCAAAAAAGCGATAGCTGGCCGCCATACAACAGACGGGATAGAACATCGCGTCCATAGCCATCGCTACCCAACAGGAACATCCGGGCCGGGGGGTCGACGCCAAATAAGTGCCGGCTGCAATGAAATATTCCCAAAAATTTGTATTCCGATCCGCGTACGAGAAACCGTACCGGGAGGCATCTGGAGCGATCCTCAGCATACGTCCCGGGAGAATTGGGAAGTTCAGCAAGACCGCAAATTGCGGGCCGCAGGTGCCAGCGTCCCTGTGGATCATTGAAGTGAAGCCGGGATGGAGGCACGTAAAGCAGGTCGCGATTCTGCTGCGCGAAATCGTAGGGCGCCAGAAAACCGGCGCACAAAGCAAAAATATGCAGCGCCCCTGCGGCCAGCAACAGCACCATGATTGTTCGGTTCAGCTTCATGCCAAGCCCTCAGTGCGAATTCTGGGATCGACAAGGAAGAGCAAGACATCGCCGAGTAACATACCCCCGATCAGAAAAAGCGAGGCAATCATGACTGAGCCGATGATCACGTACACGTCGCGAGCCAAAATCGCGTCTAATAGCAACGGGCCGAGGCCCGGCCAACTCATGACAACTTCGACCAGCAACGACGCACTCAGCAGAGAGCCGAGCGATAACGCAAACAGAGAAATCAGCGGATTCAGGGCCAAAGGGAGCGCGTGGCGACACAAAATTCTGGAACGTGGAATGCCGTGAGCCCGCGCCGCATGGACGCAAGGAGAATCGATCGCCTCGATCATTGCCGCTCGGACGTGTCTGACCAATGTTGGCAGGCTGATGAGAACCAGTATCAGAACCGGGCCAAACAGGTGAACTGCAACATCTCTCACTTCCGGCCACATTCCACTCTTCGTCGCCAACGACGCCAGGCCGCCGACCGGCAGCAGCCGCGTTCGCGCCGCGAACAACAACAGCCCTAACGCCAGCAACACGTCTGGCGCAGCAAGCAGGATCGCCATTATCACGGAGGATGCGTGATCGATCCATGCCTTGCGTTTTGCCGCACTCAAGATTCCCCATGGCAGCGCTACCAGCCACGCCATTGCGATAGATGATCCGGTCAACAGCAATGTGTTGCGCGCTCTCGACCAGAGCAGAGGCGCAACCGGGCTATCGTAGGCAAACGAAAACCCCAATTCGCCGCGTGAGACAGAGCTCAGCCAGTGAACGTAACGAATTGGAAGAGTTTGGTTCAACCCGTAATCCTGCCGGAGCTGAGCAACCGTTTCGTTCGTAATCCGCGGGTTGAGCCTCATTTCATCGAAGTAATTTCCCGGCGCGGCTTCCACAAAAATGAACGAAAGCAACGACACGCCCAGCAGGAGAAATATACTTTGCAGGAGGCGGAAACCGAGATATCTCATGCTGTTTCTATCCTCCTGCCCCGGTTGCAGCTGCCCGTTGGGCAGCGAACGCAGACGGACCCTGTCGCCGCACGCTTGGAAAAGTGCGCGCTATCTCCGCTGCATCAATACGATGAATGATTCTGCCGCGCTGCAGTACAACCGCTTCGTCGGCAAACCGAGCGGCATGATTAAGATCGTGGGTAATGGAGATAAAGCTCAGCGTTTGCTCGCTCTGCAAATCGAAAAGTAGGTTAGTAATCTGGCCTTGAATCGATAAATCAAGTCCGGCCAAGGCTTCGTCCAGAATCAGGAGCTTCGGCTCCGGAACCAACGCCCGCGCAATGGCCACTCTCTGCCTTTGTCCTCCGCTCAGCTCCTGAGGCCTGCGATGCCGGCAACTGCCAGGCAGTCCCACTTGATCGAGAGCTCTCGACACACTCTTCCATCGGGAAGCGCGATCTTTCCCCGCGATCAACAATGGCTCTTCGATGATTTCTTCGACCGACATTCTCGGGCTCAACGCTCCCGCGGAATCCTGAAAAACAAGCTGGATCCGGGGGCAAGTGCGCATCTTTGAATGCCGGCGCAATTCCGTGATATTGGCTCCATCGAAAATGATTTGCCCCGCGTCAGGCTTCTCCAGGCCAATCAGGCACATTGCCAGCGTGGTTTTCCCGGCGCCAGATTCGCCCACCACCGCCAGCGTTTTGCCCGCACAAAGGGCCAAGTCCACGTGGTCCAGGGCGATGGTCTCGAATCGACGCTGCCACCAATGCCCTTGCACGTGGGTCTTGCAGAGTCCGCGAACCTCGAGTAGCGGCTGCGTTTCCCGTGGTGGCGGCGCCATCTGCAAGTTAGTCGGCCTCGTATTTGAAACAACGAACCCACTGGCGACCAGCGTGCTCGACCAGCGCCGGGTCGGAGTCGCAGATCGGCATTCGCTCGGCGCAGCGCGGCGAAAAACGGCAGCCCGGTAGTATTCGAAATGGATCTGGCGTACTGCCAGGAATAAAGGAAAAACGTTTTTTTTCACGTATTGCGCGATTGGCCGCCGGCTGATCCAGCGTGCATTGCAACAAAGCTTGTGTGTAGGGATGCAGGGGATTCGAGAGAACATCCTTTGCAGGTCCTTGCTCTACCACTTGACCGGCGTACATCACGATGATCCGGTCCGCGAGACCGGCCAGGGTTTCCGGATCATGACTAATCAAGATGAACGATACGCGATGCTTTTCGCGCATGTTTTTCATGCATGTCAGGATTTCCGCGGCTGTATCAACATCTACATGCGCGGTCGGCTCGTCCGCAATCACCAGACTTGGCTGACAAATCAGGGCCTGCGCGATTGCGATCCTCTGGCGTTGTCCTCCGCTGAGCTGGTGCGGATATGCATTGGAAATTCGGTCGAACTCGATTAAGCCGAGCGACTCAAATATCGATTGCGCTCTTCCGCGCGCTTCTTGCAGACTCAAGTTGCGGTGCGCGCGCAGCACTTCAATAACCTGCGTTCCAGTGCGCATAACCGGATTCAAACCGGAAGAATCCTGGAAGATCACGGATACTTCCGCTCCCCGCACCTCACGCAGTTGCGCCTCGGTCAAGTTCAGCAGATCACGGCCGCGAAAATACCAGCGGCCGCTGACCACTCTCGCCGTCCCCGGCAACAGCCGCAGAGCCGAGAGCGCAGTAGTCGTTTTTCCGCAGCCTGATTCGCCCAGCAGTCCTACAATTTCACCGGCATCGATTCCAAAGCTGACCCCGTCGACTGCTCTAAACGAACGCGAGTTTACACGGTACTCGACAGTTAGATCTTCAACCGTGAGAAAGCTGGCATGGCATTCCGTTTCGTCCCGGGATGCGGTAGTGGCAGTCGATACAGACATGGGAAATCAGCTGTGTTTGATTGATTCCTGCAAGCTTGTAATCGTCGAATGAATCCGCGCAGGGGGGCGATGCGCGCTGCGTCGAAATAAGTCGATTACAGCACAAAAGTCACAGCCCTCAAGAGTACAGCGGTAATAGGGTATTGCCCCTAGAACCTTACGCAGTTATCCAAGCGGGTAATTTGGATTGGTCCTGAGGCAGGGCAATTGTCTTCGCGGGACTTGGTCACCACAAGAAAATGTTCCGTTTCTAAATTCCGGACATAGTTTTGAGACATGGTTGTCTGCCCTTTGAACGCAAGTGGTTGATAACTGCCAACCGCCCTGCATGGTTGGTGAATTGCTCCTACCAAAGCATGAAAAAGTCACTATTGCAGACCAGGATCGAAGGGGTAACCCAAGGTCGTTTGCCGGAACCCGCTGGGGTTCGAGGAGATAACCCGAATCGCGCCGAAAAACCGGCGCAAAGCGGCAAGCTGCACTCGCAATTTAATCCTTCGCGGATAGGATTCGGAATTCTGGGGGCTGCAAAAGACGTTCGCCACCCCTCCCTGGGCATCGATGAAGACATTACCAGCGAGATCAAGATTGAGGAGGGCCAGTGAACAACTACGACATCAATCTCGTGCCCTTGCAGCAAGCTAGCTTATGCCTGGATTGTGAAGGGATTACCGCTGCTCATACCACGTGTCTTTGCTGTGGGTCGCAGGCCCTGCTCAATATCGCACGGATTCTTAGTGACAAGGTTTTCGATACAAGCCGGCCGCGTTTGTCTTCCTTGCATCACCGGGCAGGGTCGGTCATGCAATCAGATTTCGATCATTCTCTGGTGGCCGAGCAAAATAAGCGGCTAAGGTTTGCTGCTCGCATGGGAAGCCGGGCATGAATGAAAGTAATGTGCTTGATTCTGGTTTGGGGCGCCGAAACGCGGAAGTAGAGCCGGCTGGGCTGTGCGGTTACCGGTTCTGCCCAACGGGCCTGGCGGTAATACCTCGTCCTGCCAGGCCCTGTGCCAAGCCCGAAACGGTTGCGCATGCAGAAGCCTTCTTAGTGAGGTTGGTGAAATGTCCTCGCTGAAACTCTTGGTTGTCGAAGACGACGCACTAAATCTGGAGCTTATGGAGGAGGTACTTACTTCACTCAAAGCCGAAGTTACGCCTGTGAGTGATGGTGAGCAGGCCGCAGTCATAGTCAAACAGGGCCGGTTCGATGGCATTTTCATGGATCTGGAAATGCCAACTATGCACGGATTTGAGCTCGCCGGGCGGATTCGTGAATCTTCCTGGAACAGATCGACGCCGATTGTAGTGGTTACGGGATGTGACGACAAGGCCTCGATGCAGCAGGCTTTCGCCAAAGGCGCAACGTTCTTCCTGCAAAAACCGATCGATCGCCAAAAACTTACCCGGCTGTTTCGCGCAGTACGAGGCATATTCCTGGAAAACCGCCGTAAGAATGTTCGCGTTCCGTTGCGGACCGACGTGATGTGCAGCGAAGGCGCTCGAACTCACCGCGGCACGGTTTCGAATCTCAGCATGGGCGGAGTCCTGATCGAAACGGGAGCTACGCTCAAACCCGGGGACATTGTCCGCCTGGCTTTTCGCTTGCCCGTTTCCAGCGAACAAATCGATACTGTCGGCTCCGTAGTCTGGACGTCCGCCAGCCGGCAAGGAATTCGATTTACAAGAATGAGCGACGCCAATGCTCGGGCCATTAAAGAATTTATCGCGGCCTCAGAGCACCCGGAGCACGAGCCAACCGCTTAGGCTTATAGGCCTTCCACCCCTAACTCGCAGTTCCGTCTGCAGATGTCCCGTGGCAGCCTCCGACGAATGGCCCGGCTGGTCGAGCGAGCATCATTCGCCGCGATCCTCGCTGCGATAAAAACCCGTTCCGCTTCCCACAAAAAGCCGCTTCAGATACCACCGGCGCAGCATTTTCCGCCTGAGAAAACGCACCTCGATTACTAAGGTGATCTGTTGTGCGGTTACCGCGCCAGCTTAACTTGGTAGTTCGACAAGTTAGTCGTTTATAAGATTCGCGAGTCTCACGGATTCTCACCACATCGCGAGATTGAGCCGGCAGCCATGGCGAAGAAACGGATTGTTATTGGAGAAGACGACCGCGCCATTCGCAGCGCTCTAGCCGAATTCCTCGAATCGCTCGACTATGAGGCGGTCGAGGCCGAGAGTTGCTCGGGCATTCGCGAAGCATTTCGGGAGACTTCCCCTGACGCTGCGATTCTGGATTATTCTTTGCCCGATGGAACCGCCCTCGATCTTCTGCCTCACCTCAAGCAGTCGTATCCATCCGTTCCTCTGATTCTGCTTACGGGAAACGGAACCGTCCAGCTGGCCGTGCAGGCAATCAAAGAAGGTGCAGAGCAGTTTCTTACCAAGCCGGTGGAAATGTCGGCGATCGCGGTGGTGATCGAACGGGCTCTGAAGAACCAACGCAATCAGCAGAAGCAATTAGCCGGCAAGGTGCGCGAAAAGCGAGAGAGTGTCGATCCATTTCTGGGTACGAGCGGTGCGATCCGCGAAGTAGCCGAGCAGGCGCAGAAATTGGCCGCGAGTCAATGTCCTGTGCTTATCGCTGGCGAAACCGGCTCTGGCAAGGGAGTGTTGGCAAAGTGGCTGCACAGCCAAAGCCCGCGTTCGGACGAAGCGTTCGTGGATCTGAACTGCGCCGGCCTCGGGCGAGAGCTGCTGGAAACGGAGTTATTCGGCCATGAAGTCGGAGCGTTCACCGGCGCCGTTCAGCGCAAGCTGGGATTGCTCGAGGTCGCACAGCGCGGGACGGCATTTCTCGATGAAATTGGCGACATGGATCTCCAGGTTCAGCCGAAGCTGTTGAAGATTCTGGAAGAGAAAAGATTCCGAAGGCTTGGTGACGTGCAAGAGCGGCAGCTCGACGTGCGGCTAATTGCCGCCAGCCACGAGAATCTGGCGGAACTGGTTCGCAAGAAGAGATTTCGCAGCGATCTTTATTTCCGTGTAAGTACGGTCACAATTAAGGTTCCCGCTTTGCGGGAAAGGCTCGAGGATATCCCGATCCTGGCTAATCATTTTCTCGAGCGGAGCGCCACGGAGCTGGGAAGGATGGGGCTTAGCATTTCCGACCAAGCGATGGAGTCGCTCTGCGGCTACTCCTGGCCGGGGAACATCCGCGAATTAAAGAACGTCCTGGAAAGAGCCGCTCTGCTCGTAAGCGGTGAGGTCATTCGCCCGCGTGATCTCCACTTGGAATTCAAAGAAAGCGTGGTCCCCGACGACAGTTCAAACCTTACCCTGCACGACGTGCAAAAGCTTCATATACAAAAAATGCTCGATGCCGAGGGCGGCAACGTAGCTCGCGCGGCGAGCCGCCTGGGCGTGACCCGCAGCACTCTCTACAACAAACTGAAGACCTTCGCGATTCACGCTTCCCGCGAAAGGAATTAGACCACCCGCAGAATCCGGCTGCTACTAAGAAGACTCGCCAAATGCCACGCTCAGGCTCTCAGTGTATTTCTCGATGCAGGAGACTCTGTCGATTCCATGCTGCGATTCCGCCGGGACATCGGCAAACGGGGAGGGTTCGATGTGCCCAAGTTTCTGCAAATCTTCCAGCGGCATTGCGGCGCAGAGAATGTTCGCCTGCACCAGGTCCACCCCCAGTTCGGAAATTTTAGCCAAGTCCTCTTCCGAGCCGACAGCTTCGGCTACCACCGCGCTTTCCAGCGTCTTGGCCAGAGCCACCAGCGATGAAACCACCGCGCGGCGTTTGGGATCACGATTGAGGTCACGCACGAAATATCCGTCCAGCTTGAAGTATTCCGGATCGCAATCGAGCATCATCCGGTAGTTCGATTGCCCGAGACCCACATCATCCAGGGCGATGCGGACACCGAAATCGCGCAGTTGGGCAATGGTGGCCGTAAGCCGGGAAGCGTCGCAACTGGGAGCGTGCTCGACAATTTCGATGGTGAACCGGTCGAGTTTCAGCGAGTGCCTTTTCGCACAACGCCGAAAGAAATCCACAAAGCCGGAGTTCTGGCCCAGGGTAGCCGCGTGCACATTGACGTTCACGCGGATATCTTCAGGCAGGGCGGTGACCGCCTCGCATACCGCCGTGAAGCAGCTTTGATCGACGGCGGCCTCCGCCTTCTTTCGGCGCACGTAATCGAACAGAATGTCGGCGCGGTAGAAGTTGGTTTTGCGCGGGCCGCGAATCAAGGCCTCCACGCTGTCTACCCGCTTGATTCCGTTGCGAACTTCAAAAATGGGCTGAAAGAATACTGACAGCGTTGTAGGGTCGAGAATCGTTTCCAAGATAGATTTTGTCATGCTGTTGCTCCCATCAGTGCGTCAACGGCTGCTCCCAGTTCTCTCAGCCGTGCCGGCTTTCGCAAAAAAGCGTCAACACCGGACGCCGACGCTTCCGTCTTTAGCTCCGGCCAACCGTAGGCGGTCAGGACAATCACTCGCGCAGGCAGCGCTTGTTCCCGAATATGCCGAATCACATCCAAGCCTCCGAAGGCGAGTTTGCTGAGGCGTAAATCGGTCACCACAACCGAATACGGAATGTAAGTGAGCAGGCTCTGCGCTTCCTCCAGCTCCTCGGCGCAGTCAACCTCATAGCCGCTATCGGCAAGGAAGTCATGACATGCCCTGCGGAGCTGCTCGTCATCATCGATGATCAGGATTTTCTTAGCCATGCCTTCTATTGGGCACGCGGCCAGCCAAAGTTGTGGCCTCCGAAAGCGTTGATAACAAGTGCGGTAACCAGGGGTAACCACAGCGAATAGTTCAAGAATTGAGTTTTATTTCTTGAAAGCGAACAGTTCACTCCCCCTTTATGACCACAGTATCCGGGAAACTAGGTGCAGGTTCCCGGGTACGTAATTTGGGTAGCTACCTTTACCTAATTACGAGGGTAATTTGAAGTAGCTTACCCGCGCCGAATATTGTAGCGGGAAGTAGTTCAGAAGCTATCCACAGAGACTGTCGTTTTATGCCTGAAGTTCACAATGCCTCATTCCGCAAGGCTCAAGATGAGCCTCACGTCGATTTGCGGACTCTGTTACTGGCACAAAAGACTGAGGTGATCGGCGAGCTCACCTCTGCCATCGCCAACCAGTTCAACAACGCGATGATGGAAATCACCGGCTATGCCGAGCTCGAGATGAAAAAGTTGCCCGCCAACAAACGGCGCAGTCTGGAGCAAGTACTGAACAGCGCCGCGCGCGCAACCGGGCTGGTGCAGAAGCTGTTGGGAATCAGTCGCAATCTTCCGGCTTCCAGTGAACCGGTGGAAATCAGCTCGCTGATAGCTGGAATCGGCCCGCTGATCGAGCAGGTTGCCGGCGAGAAAGTTTCTGTTGTATACGATCTGGACCCTGCCCTTCCGAAGATCCACTGCGATCCATCGCAACTCGAGCAAGTGGCATTAAGCCTGGCCATCAACGCACGCAATGCCATGCGGGATGGCGGCAAGCTGACGTTCACCGCGAAGTTGATCGACCTTAACCGGAATTTTACCGCCGAAAACGGGAAGCCTGGGCCATATGTGATGTTAGCGGTCGAAGACACGGGTATGAGATCGTCGTTGAGCGTTTCTGGTTCGGAAAACTCGTCGCCTGTCGATCAAGATACTCGAATGAATTTATCGATCGCAGCGGTCAAGGCGGTGGTGAAGGACGCTGATGGAGTGTTTCGATTTTCCAGCGAGCCGGCGAAAGGCAGCAGCTTCACACTCTACTTTCCACCGATGCAAGCCGACACATTGCCGGTAGGCGCACGAACGACTCCGCGAAATGTGCCCATGGCAAGAACAGTTCTTATTGTCGAAGATGACGACGCGGTTCGCATGCCGACGGCGGAACTTCTAATGATGGAGGGCTTCAAAGTACTGCAAGCCCGAACCGGAGAAGAAGCGATCCACGTCGTACAACAAAATCGCTCTTCGCTGGATGTGCTGATTACGGACGTCGTCATGCCCAAGATGAGCGGCCACGAAGTCGCCGAGAAACTCCTTGAGATGAACCCCGGGTTGAGGGTTCTTTTCATATCAGGAGAAGATGTCGGGAATGTTCGGGAGAATGGTAAAGGCGCGTGTGCCGCCTTACGCAAGCCGTTCCGCCTCGACGTGCTGAAAGATAAGATCCACGATTTGCTGCACGAATAACGTCCGGCATAGCAAGCGAACGACCAGAAGTAAGAGAGTCGCGGGCCAGAAAGCCGCTTTCGCACGTTGTTCCGGGTACCACCGGCATGAATCTTCAGCCAGAGTCCTTCAATCCTTCGCAAATTCAGCAGGAGCTGAAAGCCAGCGAAGCGCGCCGCCAGGCTTTGCTCGATTTCGCCCTCGACTGCATCATTTGCGCAAACAGCCAGGCTACTATCACGGATTTCAATCCCGCGGCGGAACGGACGTTCCGCATCTCGCGGTCGGAGGCGATCGGCCACGACCTGGTAGACACGATTTTTCCCACGAAGCTCCGCGAACGTCTGCGGCGCGAATTATTCACTTCCGTCGCCGGCGACATCGACGTAGTCGGCAATCGCCGCGAGACCCGCTGCACGCGCTCGGATGAAACCGAGTTCCCGGCAGAAATAACGGTCACTCAGGTCACGATTGAAAGACAGGCGACCTTCGCCGTCTATGTTCGCGATATTACCGCGCGCCGCATGGCAGAAGAGGAATTGATGCGACTGGCGGCCATCGTGGAGTCTTCTCGTGATGCAATCTTCAGCAAGGACCTTTCTGGCCGTATCACCAGTTGGAATAAAGGCGCCGAGATCATCTATGGCTATACAAAAGAGGAGATCGTGGGAAAGCACATCTCGATTCTCGCGCCGCAGGAACACGAGGACGAAACCCGCCGAATCATTGACAAACTGAAAGCAGGTCAGTCGACTGAAAACTTTGAAACCATCAGAAAGTCGAAGAACGGAAAGCTGATCGACGTTTCGTTGACCATAGCCCCGGTTTACGATTCCGACAAGAAGATCGTCGGCGGATCGATCACAGCGCGCGATATTACGGCACAAAAAAGGGCGGAGGATGCGCTTCGCAAAGCCAATGAGACGAGCATCTATGCCTCGCCTATTGCCATTATCGCCGCTGATACCGACCGGCGCGTGACCATGTGGAATCCCGCGGCTGAGGCGTTATTCGGATGGAGCGAGCAGGAGGTCGTGGGTAAGGCAAATCCGAGCATCCCTCGAGAAGAATTTCTCGAGGCCGCGCGCCTGCACGTCGAACTACTCGCCGGCCAGATTCTAACCAGCCGCGAAGTGCGCCGGCAAAAACGCGACGGAACCCGGATTACCGTCAACCTCTCTGCCGCGCCAATCCGCGACGCCAACCGCCGTGTCAAAGGTATCATCGGATTTCTTATCGATATCACCGCCCAGAGACAGGCTCAGGAAGCTTTGCAGCGGGCTGAGGAAAAATATCGCAACATTTTTGAAAATGCGGTCGAAGGAATCTATCAAACCACTCCCGACGGCAAGTACATCTCTGCCAACCCCGCCCTGGCGCGCATGCTGGGCTTCGATTCCACCGCCGAGCTCATGAGCGAGATAACCGACATTCGAATGCAGGAGTATGTCAATCCCGGTGTTCGCGACGAATTCATCAAAGCGATGAAAGAACACGGCTCGGTGCAGAAATTCGAATTTGAAGCCTATCGGAAAGATGGCAAGAAAATCTGGGTTTCCGAGAACGCGCGCGCAGTTTTGACCGAGCAAGGGAGCATTCACCACTTCGAAGGCACGATGCAGGAGATCACTCAACATCGCGAGCTGGAACAACAGCTTCGGCAAATGCAGAAAATTGAGGCCATCGGACGGCTTGCCGGCGGCGTGGCTCATGACTTCAACAATATTCTGATGGCCATCAGCAGCTACAGTGAACTTCTCGAGCGAAAGTTGACCGAGGAGGCGTTGCGCCGTTACCTCGATGAAATTGTCAAGGCAACCGACCGCGGGTCTTCGTTGACGCAGAGTCTGCTGACTTTCAGCCGGAAGCAGGTTTCTTCGCCGCAGGTTGTCGATCTGAATGCCTTGATCAGCGAGCAGCTCAAAATGCTGAAGCGGCTGATCCCGGAAAATATCGAGCTGAAATTTTCTGCCGGTTCCGATATTGCATGCCTGAAAGCCGACCCCAGTCAGCTCGAACAAGTGATCATGAATCTGCTGATCAACGCCCGAGATGCGATGCCGGATGGTGGACGGCTTGTCATCGAAACCGCGAACGGCCGCGTGAACAATGCAGTTTCGCCGGGAGAGATCGAAGGCAGTACGTTCGTCGTGTTAACCGTGAGCGACAACGGTTGCGGGATGGATACCGAAACTCAGTCTCACATATTCGAACCGTTTTTCACCACCAAGGAGCAGGGCAAAGGCACAGGATTGGGCCTGGCCACTGTCTTTGGCATTGTTAAGCACAGCGGCGGTCAGATCTTCGTGACCAGCGACCCAGGGATTGGAACAACCTTCAAAGTGCATTTTCCAGCGGTAGAGGCAAAACCAAAGGCAACGCCCACAAAGGAAGAGCAGATCCCGGTCGCGGGAAGCGGCACAATTCTGCTGGTCGAAGATGAGGCGGGAGTGCGGGACTCAGCCGCCGAATATCTCTCCGAAAGTGGCTATACCGTTCTCAAAGCCGGGAAAGGAACGGAGGCTTTAGCGATAGCGGAAACGTACGAATCCGCCATCGACTTGCTTCTCACGGATCTGGTGATGCCGCAGATGAGCGGAATCGAGCTTGCCAAGCGAATAACCGAAATGCGACCCCACGTTAAGACGATATTCATGTCCGGCTATTCGAATAATCTCCTGTCCGCTCAACAGATGGCTGATCCCAACCATGTGCTTTTGCGCAAGCCATTCCGACTTTCTGCCCTGGGCAAGCGGGTAAGGGAAACATTAACAGGATCGAGGAATGCTTCCGCCGGCGTTTGAGATGCAACCTCGCCGTTCAGCAGAAAGCCGCCAACTTGCTGCCCTTCATTGACTTGCCCTAGCCCCGGCCCTAACATGGCAGCCTATGATCGGCCAGAGCATCTCGCACTACCGCATTATCGAAAAATTGGGCGGTGGCGGGATGGGCGTGGTTTACAAAGCCGAGGACCTGCGGCTGCATCGCATCGTTGCCCTCAAATTCCTGCCCGATAAGGTCGCGAAGGATGCGCAAGCCTTGGCTCGTTTCCAGCGTGAAGCGCAGACGGCCTCAGCCCTGAATCACCCCAACATCTGCACAATCCACGAAATAGACGAGCGGGACGGGCAGCACTTCATCGCCATGGAGTATCTCGACGGCATGACCCTGAAGCACAAGATCGGCAATCGCCCGATGGAAACGGATCTGATTCTCTCGCTCGCCATCGAAATCGCCGACGCGCTCGATGCCGCACACGCTAAGGGGATCGTGCACCGTGACATCAAGCCGGCGAACATCTTCTTTACGTCACGCGGCCACGCCAAGATTCTCGATTTCGGTTTAGCGAAAATCACTCCTGAGAACGCCCTATCCAGCGGAAACACCGAAACGGAGGTCACGTCCGATCAGTTGACCAGCCCAGGCGCGATGCTGGGAACGGTGGCCTATATGTCGCCCGAACAGGTGAAAGCGAAGCAACTTGACGCCCGCACCGATCTGTTTTCATTCGGCGCAGTTGTTTACGAAATGGCGACGGGTAAGCTTCCGTTCGTTGGGGCGAGTTCAGGCGAAATCTGCGGTGCTATCCTGCATCAGCAACCCGCCCCAATTTTATCCGCGAACCCGGACATCCCGCCCGCATTGGAGCTGATCATTCGTAAAGCGCTGGAGAAAGAGCGCGAACTGCGGTATCAACACTCGTCGGACATGCGGACGGATCTGCAGCGCCTCAAGCGGGATACGGACAGCGGGCGTGTTTTATTTTCCAGTTCTGGAAAAGTTGCAGCGGCTGAAAAAGAGATTTCTGACCGTGCGGGCGCTCTTGGCCGTCGAAGCCGGGCGAAGCTCGCCGCATGTGCTGCCTTAGTGCTCGTGCTTGCGACTTCGATCACCGCCGGCCTCTACTACCG
Organism: Candidatus Sulfotelmatobacter sp.; assembly: GCA_030044775.1. Lineage (GTDB taxonomy): Bacteria > Acidobacteriota > Terriglobia > Terriglobales > Acidobacteriaceae > Sulfotelmatobacter. The sequence goes on from JASICF010000335.1 coordinate 17,161, forward strand.
CTCGCATCGGCCCAAGCCGCTGACCGACAAAGACACTATCGTCCTCGCCGACTTTTCGAATAGCACCGGCGATCCGGTTTTCGATGACACTCTGAAAACCGGCCTTAGCGTCTCGCTGCATCAGTCGCCCTTTCTGAATGTGCTCTCAGACAACAAAGTGGCAGCGACTTTGAAATTGATGACCCGCGCGCCCGACGCGAAGCTTACGCCTGAGGTTGCTCGCGAAGTCTGCCAGCGGGTTGCGAGCAAAGCTTATATTTCCGGGTCGATTGCGATTCTTGGCACCCAGTATGTGGTGGGGTTGAAGGCGGTAAATTGCCTGAACGGAGACTTGCTGGCCGAAGAGCAAGCCACCACGGCCTCGAAAGAGAAGGTTTTGGATCTGCTGGGCAAGGAGGCTTCCAGTTTGCGCGCCAAGCTGGGGGAATCACTGGCGACGGTGCAGAAGTTCGATCTCCCGCTGGCGGAAGCGACAACCTCGTCCCTCGAAGCACTGAAGGCCTACAGCCTTGGCGTGAAGGCAACACGCGAGGTCGGGTCCTCGGCTGCTCTCACTTATGATCAGCAGGCGGTTGAACTCGATCCCAGTTTTGCCCTCGGCTATCGCGCTTTGGGCGGCGATTACGACAGCCTGGGCCAGGTGGGGCGAGCCAGCGAGTATTACACTAAGGCCTTCCAGTTGCGTGACCGCGCCAGCGAACGCGAGAAACTTGACATCGCGGCTCACTACTACGCTGACATTACCGGCGAGCTGGAGAAGGCCGCGCAAATCTACCAGCAACGCATTGCAAGCTACCCGCAGTCATATGCAGCTTACGGCAACCTGGGGAACGTGTATGCAGCGGAAGGCGACTACGAGAGGGCGATGGAAGTCCACCGGCAAAGCCTGGAGCTCGATCCAGCCGACGCCAGCGCCTACGCAAATTTGGTCAACGTCCTGCTGGCTTTGCAGCGCTTTGACGAAGCGAAGCGCGTGGTGCAAGAAGCACAGTCCAGGAAAATGAATGACTTCATCCTGCACAACTGCATTTACGCAATCGCTTTCTTGCATGGGGACACGGCTGCCATGGCGCAGCAGCTCCAGTGGTTCGTAGGCAAGCCCGAGGAGAATTGGGGAACTGCGCTGGCCGCGGATACCGAGGCGTACGGCGGCCGCCTGCCCAGGGCGCGGGAACTGACCAAGCAGTCTATCGATTCCGCGGTTCGCGCCGACAGCAAGGAGGGGGCAGCCCTATGGCAGGAAAATTCCGCGCTTCGCGAGGCCGCTTTCGGCAACCTACCAGAAGCCCGCGAGGCAGCGAAAAAAGGTTTGCAACTTGCTCCCGCGAGTTCGGGCGTAATGGCCGAAGCGGCCCTCGCCCTCGCGATGGCCGCCGATTCAGCCCCAGCAGAAAATCTGGCCCGGCAACTAAACAAGCAATATCCGCTCGACACCCAGATGCAACTACTATGGCTTCCGGCGATTCGCGCAGCTTTGCTGTTACGGGCGCGTAATCCCGCCGCAGCTATTGAAGCATTGCAGCCTGGTACCACGGTCGAGTACGGACAAGTCTCTTTCGCAACCAGTCTCTCCAGCTTGTATCCCACCTACATTCGCGGCGAGGCCTATTTGGCAGCTGGGCAAGGCAAGGAAGCCGCGGCCGAGTTCCAGAAAATCATTGATCACAACGGAATCGTCTGGAACTGCTGGACTGGAGCGTTGGCGCATCTGGGCGTGGCGCGCGCTAACGCATTGCAGTCGAGGACTTCTCACGGCGCCGATGCCGATGCCGCGCGAGTGCGCTCGCTGGCTTCTTACAAGGACTTCCTCGCCCTCTGGAAAGACGCCGACCCCCACATTCCTGTCCTGAAAGAAGCCAAAGTCGAATACGCGAGAGTGCAATAGTCAACTGAACCTATCCGATGGAATGAGAAGCTGTCTGCGCTCACTGACCGTGGGCAACCGGTGAACTGATTTTTTCCGATCAGGATCATCGACCACTACGAGAGGCTAGCCCTGGGTCTGTGAGCGCAACCAGGACACTCATGTCAAAGCAATTAGCATAGCGATTGAAACCTGCTGCGCTAGCCTTGCCAGATATGTTTGCCGCAGGCGCACTGCACGCTGTCGGTGGGCCGTCGTTTGGTTAGTTGCTGTTTGCAAATCGGGCACGGTTTGGTCATCACATAAGTCATGGCCTCAGCTCCTTCGCGTACTAAACACTTTGACGCTTCGCGAGAGCGGCCCGAAAACGGCATCCTGTAACTTCTGGGCGAATATCAGGGTTCTCATCTCCCGTTTTCAGGTGAATCTGGGTGAAAAGCAAGCATGCCGCCGTACGTGCAAAGGCGCATTTCTCCGTTGTCACCGCCACCGTACGGAACATCCCACCTGCAGCCAGGCTGGCACGAGAGCGATGTTTTGCAAAAATCGGGTCGGTAAGTTTGGCAACTGATGAGCTCTCGAGGTCAGGGCCAACTGACGCTAGGACGCGACAGCGGTCAACATTCCTCTGAGCCGCTCAGTGAGCGATCAAGGTTTCCTGGCTGGCAACGCACAGCCATTGGCCGTTCTGGTGGATCCAGGTGTCGGTAAATCGCCCGCGCAGCAAGTAGGGCTTCCCGTTGTCAGTGCCTTGTTCCCGGTAGGCGCCGGTCACGACGATGGTCTCGCCGTAGGAATCGGCTTTCATCCCCTCGTTGACGATTTGGGTCGAGGTGACGTCTCGTATGCCGGCAAGAAACTGCGTCCTGTCAGAAAAAGCGCCATCAGCATCGGTATAGACGAAGGTAGGAGCAAGCAGGGCGGCAAGAGCTTTTACATCCTTGTGGCTCTCGGCTTCGTTCCATGCGTTTTCGAGGGCAAGCACGCGAACGGTGTCCGAGGTTTGAGCGAAGAGTTGAAGCTCGGATGACAGCAACAGCACCGCCAAGATGGCGTACAGTTTGCGGCGTTGCATCGGAGCGCTCCAGTTTCAGACTTTATATACGCCTAGCCGAAAGCTAAAGCGAACTACGGAGCAATTGCAAGCGGGATGATGCTCTCTGGATCGCCCTGCACCACAACCAAAAACATGAGGAAGAGTTTTTGAAGCACCTCCAAAACGCGATCTGGCTTCCATCGTCCCCATCGAAGACATCAGCGCCACCCATTTCAGATTCCCGGGATTAGTGACTCAGCAGTGAGGTCAGCTACAGATTTATCGGCATGTCGTCGGCAAAGCGAGGTGACGAGAATGTAATCTCGCCGTCACGCTGCCGTCAGAGCGGCATTGCGACAATGTTCACCCCTGGCCTGGAACCAGGAGAAGGAGCAACATGAGAATGTGCCAGAAATCTAGCAGTGAGAGTTGGATGAGGCACCTGCCTCTCCCCGTCGGCCTGTTGGTAGTGGCCCTGAACATTTCGGTCCTCGCGCAGTCCACGCAGTTCCCAACCTACTATCCAGGCATGAACGAAAATGCGTCGACAGGGCCCACCTACACGGCACCCCTGTCAAACCCGTGGGTCGCCAGTGACGGCACGATCATCACGCCTGCGGGTACCCAAGTCTATCTCGGCACCACCACCCGGGCCAAAGCCGTTGCGCTCAACCCCCTGGGCAATGGAACCGCAGCCGTTCTGCAGATGGGCGCCCCACAGGCCGTCTCAATCTTCTGCGTGGCCGCTGCTGGTTGCGGGATTTACTCCCAGGGCCAGGTCATACAGAACTTCAGCTACGGAACCGATTCCGACGGCGGTGCCGGCGGCCTCGCGTACTCGCCAAACGGCTTGCAGTTGCTGTTCACCCAGGACGGCTACAGCAGCGCTTACGGCGGCGGCTCTGCTTACGTTTCCATCGCGAGCGTCAATGCGTCGACCGGCGA
>JASICF010000336.1 GCA_030044775.1 Candidatus Sulfotelmatobacter sp.
AAGAAACTGCGATCTTTCTTGATGGGCCCGCCAAGCGTGCCTCCGAATTGATTCTGATTCCACTGAGGACGGCCGAGCACGTCGAAGTAGTTTTTGGCATCGAGAACCGTGTTGCGGAAATACTCATAGAGGTCGCCATGAATGCTGTTGGTGCCAGACTTTGTAATGACATTCACAACCGATCCGGAGTTGCGGCCGTACTCGGCGTCGAAGGTATTGGTGATGACGCGAAATTCTTCAACGCTGTCAGGAGTCGGCTGAACAGTGGGCAGATTGACGAACTGATCGTTCGCGTCTCCGCCGTTGACGCTGAAATTGTTGGCGCGCGTACGGCCGCCGTTGACGGAGACCGAGCCGGTGTCTTGCGAGCCGTAGAACAAGCTGCCGTTGCCGTTTCCCAGCTGCGCCTGAACGCCCGGCTGAAGTTGCAGGAACTGGTAGGTATCGCGCGAGTTCAGTGGCAGTTCGTTTACCGAGCGGTCGTTGATGACCGCGCCGAGCTGAGTGCTGGTGGTATCCACCTGGGGAGCTTCGGAAGTTACTTCGACGGTTTCCTGCGACGCGCCGATTTGCAGAGTAGAGTTCAGTGTCACTACCTGATTGACGTCGAGAATGACTCCCTTTTGGACATTCTTCTTGAAACCCGTCAGCTCGAACTCGAGGGTATAGGTCCCCGGGACAACATCTACAAACGAGTAATCTCCACTATCGTTGGTAGTCGCCACGCGGGTGATGGCAGTCGCCTCGTTGGTCAGCGTGACTTTGGCATGGGCAAGAACGGCGCCGCTGGGATCGCTCAACCGTCCAACAATGCGCCCACTGGCGCCCTGAGCGGAAAGGAAAGTAGGGAGAAGCAGAATAACGGCAAGGTAAACGGCGGTCCAGCGGGCTCGTAGTAACGGCATGGAACCTCCAGGCATTTCGGCAGAACCTGATTTTTGTTTTGAACGCGACTGCTTGTATCTAGCCACAACCTTGCTATAATCCCGCAAGGTTAGAGAAGGGGCGCACAAACTGTCAAGAGGAAAAAAGCTATGGTTGCAAACCGAAATTCTCGTCTCTGTGCGGTGAGTTATGAATGCCTCGGGCGCTGATGCCTATTTGAAAATCGGAGACGTGGCCCGCACGGTCGGCGTTTCGCCGTCGGTCATACGCGGATGGGAAAACCTTGGGCTCACGCGTCCGCGGCGAACCGAAAGCAAGTACCGGCTCTACAGCCCGGAAGATGTGAAGCTGTTGAAACGCGCCCGTTTTCTGCGCAAAGTGCGGGGCTTGAACGCAGCTGCCATTGTGGAAGTGCTCCGCCGCCAGGGCAAGACGAGACCGGCTAAAGATGGAAATGCCGGAGCGATTGGTTCGCACCTGCGCCAGCTACGCACCAAGCGGCGCCTCTCGCTTTCGCGGGTGGCGCAGGCGGTCGGCATCTCAGTCGGATTTCTCAGCGCGCTCGAGCGCTCGCAGATGAGTGGGTCCGTAGGGACGCTCCGTAAACTGGCTCGCTATTACAAAACCAACATTTTGGACTTTTTTGACGCGAACGGAACCAGCAGCCGCCAGGTTCAGCCGGAACAAAGAAAAGTGCTGCAAGCCGGGCCGGGGGTCCGCATGGAGCTGCTGGCCTGGGGCAACGCGGTAATGGAGCCGCATTTGTTTCGCGTGGCGCCGCAAGCCGGCAGCGGCGACGCCTACACCCATGAAGGCGAGGAGTTCCTCTTTATATTGCGGGGATCGCTGATCATCACACTCGAGCAGCAGGAGTATCGCCTGAAAACAGGAGACAGTTTTTACTTCGAGAGCGCGACTCCGCACAGTTGGAAAAATCCGGGACGAAGCGAAACCTGGGTCTTGTGGGTGAACACGCCGCCAACATTTTAGATGCGCACGACGATTTCGGGTTACATGGAGGCATGATGAAAGCGCGAAAGTGGGCGTTGCTGGCGCTGTGCACGATTCTAGTATCGGCATCTTCGTGCTCGAAAAAAACACCCACGCTCAATCTGCTGGTGTGGGAGGGTTACGCCGATCCGTCGTTCGTCAAGGCATTTGAAGAGCAGCACCATTGCAAGATTTCTGCCTCGTACATGGGGTCGAGTGACGAACTCGTCGCAAAACTGCGTGGTGGCAGCGCCGGAAACTACGATGTAATTTCGCCATCGAGCGATGTCGCCACGTCTATCGCCACGGCTGGACTGGCTCTGCCTCTCGAAATGTCGAGGATCCCCACGTACGCACAGCTTTCGCCTCAGCTGACTTCCCTGCCCTTAGTCCACATCAAGGGCGCCGTGTATGGAGTTCCTTTCATGTGGGGACCCGATCCGCTGCTTTATGACACCACGGTGTTCAAGCAAGCTCCCGACAGCTGGAGTGTCCTTTGGGATCCCAAGTATCGCGGAAAGATTTCAGTGTGGGACGACCTGTCGACTATCTACATGGCCGCGCAGGTTTTGGGCTTCGACAAACCCGATCCAGCGCAGCTTTACAACTTAAGCGATGAACAGCTCGATGCGGTAAAGAAGAAGCTGTTGGAACTGAAACCGAACGTTCGCAAAATGTGGTCAACCGGAGGAGAACTGACGAACCTATTTCAAAATCACGAAATTGTGGCCTCAATGGGCTGGCCGCTCATGACAAATCAACTACGCAAGATCAACTTTCCAATTGGCGAAACGATTCCGAAAGAAAATACCACTGGCTGGATCGACCATTTGATGATTACTGCCGCCAGCGACAACCAGGAACTCGCCTATCAGTTTTTGGAGTACATGATCGAGGCGCAGACGCAAAAGCAAGTAACAGATGTGACGGGATACACACCGGCCAATCCGCAGGCAGCGCAGTTCATGACACCGGAGCAGGTGAAGAGTCTGCATCTCGATGACGTCGATAATTACCAGAAGCGGCTTTATTTCTGGCAGAATGTGCCGCGACGCGCCAAATACAACGAAATCTGGAATGAAGTAAAAGCGGCGCAATAGGAGACCGTATCTGACGTGGTCGTTCCAAGCCGTTGAGAGGATCGGCCTACTCTTAGGAGTTCTGCATCGATGATCACCTCTGAAATTTCGATGGCGAGCACGGCAGCAGACCAGAAAAGCCGCACGACGCTCCTCAGCATTCGCAAAGTGGCCAAGCGATTCGGGAAGAACGTCGTGCTGAAGGATATTTCTCTCGATGTGGCTGAGGGAGAGTTTCTAACGATTCTGGGCGAGAGTGGATCGGGCAAGACAACCTTGCTCAGAATCATCGCGGGCTTTGAGAAAGGCAGCTCCGGCGAAGTATGGATGAGTGAAGACAGATTGGATTTGCAGCCCCCTTACCAGCGCCGGGTGAATACGGTTTTTCAAAACTATGCTCTTTTTCCTCACATGACAGTTGAAGAGAACGTTGCTTATGGCTTGCGCGTCGCGAATCGCCCAGCAGCAGAGATCCGTTCCCGAGTGGCGGAAGCCCTCGAAAACGTAAAGATGTCAGCGCAAGCGAAGGCAAAGCCCTCGAAAATTAGCGGCGGGCAGCAGCAGCGCGTTGCGCTGGCGCGTGCGCTGGTCAATCGTCCTCGACTCTTGCTCCTGGATGAGCCGCTTTCCGCTCTGGACGCGAATTTGCGGCGGCAGATGCAAGTCGAGTTGAAGGCCCTGCAACGCGAAGTGGGCATCTCGTTCATTTTCGTCACGCACGATCAGGAAGAGGCCATGGTCATGTCCGACCGCATTGCCTTGCTGCGCTCCGGAGAACTGGAGCAGGTGGCAACGCCGCGACAGATCTACGGGCGACCGGCAACGGCATACGCGGCGCAGTTCATCGGGCACACAAATGTGCTGAAGGGGGAAGTGAAATCCGGAGTGGTTCGCTGCGGCGAACTGACCTGGACATCCGACCTCCCCGACGGTCCGATTTTGTTTTCCCTCCGGCCGGAGAACATCCGCCTTTTGTCGCAAAGCGCTTCCGTCTCCCCTCTGGTTCGTGTTCAGGGAAAAGTGCTGGCGCAAGCATTTCACGGCGCGACAGAACTGATTCGCGTGCAGTGTGCGGGCGGCTTGGTGCTAGTGGTGCGCATTCCCACAACCGCGACGGCGCTGGATGAAGTCCAGTTGGGATTTTCTCCAATCGACGCTGTTCCCGTGACTCAGTCCCCGGAAAGAATCTGATGTTTTCTCGCGCTTACAAAGCGACGGTGACTCTGCCTCCTGTGCTCTGGGTGGCAATTTTCCTGGTTACACCGTACGCGCTGATGTTCTGCTACAGCTTCTGGTCGGTTTCGGCTTCGCAAAGTATTGTGCATTCCTGGAATCTCGGCAATTACCGCGAACTGCTGCATGTCGACGTTTATTGGGAAACTCTCTTGCGTTCCATGTGGATTGCGGCGCGCGTAACTATCTTTTCGCTGCTTCTCGGATACCCGCTTGCGTATTTTCTTTCGTTTTGTGCCGGCAGCAGGAAGGACCTTCTTTATCAACTGGTCATCATTCCGCTTTGGGTCAGTTATCTGGTGCGCGCCTATGCCTGGAAGACGATCCTCGGTTCGGATGGCGTGCTCAACACCTTGTTGCAGTATGTGCATCTGACAAAGCATCCGCTGGAATTTCTGCTCTACAGCCCGTTCGCCGTCGTACTCACCCTGACGCACATCTACACACCATTCGCGTTTCTCCCAATTTATGCCGCGCTGGAACACATTCCGCGCAATCTGGTGGAAGCATCTCATGATTTGGGCGCGAGCCCGGCGCAGACGTTCTGGAAAATCATTCTTCCACTTTCGATCCCGGGCGTAATTGCGGGGGCAACTTTCGCTTTCGTGCTGAGCTTGGGCGATTTTCTCGCCCCACTGCTGCTCGGCGGTCCGAGCGGCATCATGATTT
>JASICF010000337.1 GCA_030044775.1 Candidatus Sulfotelmatobacter sp.
TGTGTCCGTTGTATTTCATAAAGATGACCTTCGATCCCTCGATGACGGCTACTTTTTTCCTACTTGCCCCCATGAACGCGGCAGCGTACGGCTCGCTCGGCCTGACCGTCGGATACGCACGGTTGGCCCTCCGTAAACGAACATCAAGCTGATCGCCCTGCCCGGCTCTTGTAGAAGATCGCGGTCGATGTTTCCCAATCAATTGCTCCATCGCGATGAATTCCTAAGCTGCAAGGCCTTGGACCTCTCCGCGCAAGACAGTAACAGAAGCTTTGGGGAGCGTGAACACAGTTTGTTCGGAGGCGTCGACTGATGTAATTATAGGAGGCAGGTTTGGATCGGCGCGTGCGGAGGCATCCGAGCCGTGCCAAACGTATTGTTCGCTGCCGTATGTGATCATGCGAACTTTGCCTGCAAAATGTCCTGTCCCACCGCCGCCATCAAAGGCAATTCTAACTGGATGGGTATGATCTCTATCTTTATTAATCAGTAACAAGGCCCATTTGCCGTCTGGGCGCCGGACCGCATAGCTTGTGACTAAAGCATTTCCGGCAGCATCTTCAATTCCAACATCGACAGTATAAAGATGATGCGTGCCGCTGCGATGAGTGGCCCACTCATTATTGATCATCTGACTGGCGTAGTAGAAAGCGGTGTAACCAATGATCTTTGCGTCGCGGTCCCAAAGGACGTTGCCCCAGATGGACCAGCCCTGGCAGCCACGTTCGATACCGCTTGGCTCGATGGGCGAATGAACGTAAAGCGCACCGCCCTCGGCAAAAAAGCTGCCGACATTATCGGCAAGCCACAACGCCGAAAAAACATCGGACATGTACACCGAAAGCGAACCGCTGAGATTGCTTTCGGTGTTCATGAGTGGAATGGAGGCAGGCAATCCGTCATCGCGAAATGCCTGCAGAGTCTTGTGTGTCAGTTCGCGGTTACGGTACAAATCGTCCCACCTCATGGTGCAGGCTTCGTAGGGATAAATTTCAAACGAGGCGAATGACAGGTCCTTCTCACGATTATGCGACTTCAGATAATCGTAAAAGCGGCCAAACCAGGACTTGTTTCCGCGCGCATCGGGCCAGACCGAGACGTCTTGGTTAATTCCCTGGAACACTGGCCCGCCCAACTTGCCCTTGAGCGTGGGATCGACTTTGAGCATCGCATCGGCAAATTGAATATAGAGCGTGGCGTAGTCCTCCGGCATGTAATACTGCCCGTCGGCTTCTTCATCCATTTCCACCCAACTGATGGGATATCCCCGTTTTTTCAGGTAATCGACCATCGCCGCGGCGTCTTCGGGAACGCTGTAAATCAAAGGGACAGTTATGAGTGCAGGCAGACCGTTGGTGATGCCGCTGGTGAAGAAAATATCCCAGCCGGTCTGGTCTCCGTATGGACTCAGGTCTTCCGCGGTATGCCAGGGATCGGTCGAAGAACAATACGTAGCAGTCTGTTTGCGGCCGTCTGGCGCGTGTTTCACGAAATCCGCGAACTTGCTATCCGCCTCCAATCGACCAAGGTAAACCTCATAAATCGCATATCCCACTCGATGGCGAATATCATCGCTTCCGTGCGGACCCGGCTGGTTGGACGATTGCGTCATCACAACCCGAACCCAGCGCGTCGAAATCAACTTGTCCGCAAGTTTCAGAGTTGCCCTTCCGCCTTTGCCGTCGTGAACCACTCCGTTCGGGAAACGAACCCAGTTACCCATGGCCTGATTAGCAACGGGAAGGTATTCGCCGCCCTGGCCCGTTGAATCCATGGCTGGTTCTTCCCAGTTCATAGGATCGTCACCCACCCAGTACTGTATTTCGTACTCCGTGGCGCGCGGTTCGCACCAGTCGATGCGGATCGCATTCACGTCGTAGTATTCGCCGAGATCAACAATGATCCATTGCGGATGCAAGGAGTCATCTTCGCGCGTAAATGCTTTGGCTAAGTAAGGATTGCTCTTCCAGAAAGTTTTGGGATCGCCATCGGTGAGTCGAGAATAGCCTCGCTCCGTGCCGCCATTGTGCGTGCAGCCCCGGTGGGGGAGGCTGTAGCCGAATGAATCGCGGATGGGTTCGGCCAATTCCGAGCTACCCACGAAATATCCACGTTGGTTTGCTTCATCGCTCCACCGGCCTTTGGGATTCCAGTGCCAATAATCGATGGTTTCGGGAGTATGGAGGCGGTAGCTGATTGGTCCCCATCCCGCAGACAAGCAAACTCTTACGTTTTCCGGCGTGTAGATCTTATCGATCGACTCGCGTGACTGAATGTCCATCGAGGTCGCGAAAGCCTCATCGGGATCAAAGGAGTTCACCACCTGATCCGGCGCAGCGTGGACCCGGACTACCTCAGCATCGGTCGCGGACGAAGTTGCATTTTGAGCAGAAGAAACAACTGCGTCAGCGAGAGGGCGAACGGCCGTTAACGCGGCAGCGCCGATTGTTGTCCCCAAGAAAGTACGCCGTGAAGTAGCCATTAGATTGCCTCGATCGAGGTGACCGCACTCCTAAAACTTGAACCGCGCCTCCAAACTCAATTGACGCGGAGTATTTGCTTGGTTCGTGATTTGTCCGAAGCCCTGCATCTGAGCGGGCGTAGGCTGTGTGCCCGACGTGGGCGGAACCCAAAGGACATTCGGATATCCGAACTGGATCGAGTTCGTGAGGTTATACGCGGAGGCTCGCAGCTCCAGGTCCTTATGCTCCCCTATCTTGAAATGCTTAGCGACCGAGAGATCCAGATCGTGCGCCCCGTCAGCGCGAATGCCGGGCAGTATCGACGGTGCTGTTCCCGGCAGATATTGGCTTGGCGGCTGCGCCATGCAGGTGTAATTGAACCATTCCGCAACGATCCTGGGAGCGCCTTTACCGCAGTTGCCAACAATATCGGGGCGCTGATTGAACCAGATGTCACCTGTGCCGTTGGGAGTGGCGATTGGCTGCCCATCACTTAGTGCAATAACCGCCGTTACTGTCCAGCCGCCGAGGACTCCATTGGCCCAGCCCCGCACGTTGACTGCACGTCCCTCGCCGACGGGGAGATCGTAGGACAGCAACCCGGAAAAATAGACGGGGATGTCCTGGGTGCTGACGTTCCGCTCCAGATTCAAATTGGTGATGTCCTGCGCCTGGGCGAAGTTGTTACCGTTAAACGCGAGCGAACCGGCATTATCGTCGGTGATCAGCTTGCCCCAAGTGAAGGAGAGGAGCGTGGTGAAGTGTTGAGTCAACCGCTTCT
>JASICF010000031.1 GCA_030044775.1 Candidatus Sulfotelmatobacter sp.
ATCGGTGCCGCGGCCAACCGAAACATTTGTTCCCTCAACCAGCGCCACCCCGGGGTAGAGAGCCTCTTCGGTCACGTCGCGCAAGTTCGGCGATGGATTCATCCATTCCAGTCCGGTCGAATCAAACCAGTCTCCCCGCTCCCATCCCTCCATCGGGATGACCGTCAGCTTGGCGTTAATGTTGCGCTCGGCGTTGAACATCTTTGCCAGCTCGCCCATCGTCATTCCATGCCGGACCGGCACCGTCCAGTAATCGGTAAAGCTTTCTTGTCCCGCATCTGAAACCGGCCCTTGCACAAACGATCCCGTAACCGGATCGGGCCGGTCGAGCACAATCACTTCGATGCCGGCTTGCGCCGCAGCTTCCAGAAAATATCCCATCGTCGTCTCATATGTGTAGAAACGAACACCCGCGTCCTGAATGTCGATCACGACCGCATCCAGTTGCTTCAACACATCAGGCGACGGTCGCCGCGCCGCGTCGGTGCCTCCGTACACGCTGTAGACGGTAATCCCTGTGGCCGCATCTTTTGTGTCGCTCACGTGCGTTGTATCAAGAGTTCCCATCACTCCGTGTTCGGGGCTGAAAATCGCGTCCAGCGAAACTCCGGAAGCTTGCGCAAGCACATCAATGGTGCGCCGCCCTTGCGCATCGATCCCAGTCTGGTTCGTAAGCAGGCCGATGCGCGTTTTTCGTCCCGCCGTCTGCAGCACATCGAAGGCGTGGTTCTCCAGTACGTCGATTCCTGTCTTCACGCTGCCGTTACGCGCGCTCATGCGCCGCTCGGCACTCTGGGCCTCGTTGTATCCGGTAATGCTTTGCCAGCGCAAAGACTCTTTTTCGTCTGCCGTCAGCCGCAGCGAAGCCGCAATCGCCGTAGCTACCTCGGTGCGCAGGGCAATCGCAGTTCCCTGCCCTCGCGGATGTACTGCGTTGGTGAGCAAAATAATGTAGGTTTTTGTGGTGGGATCGATCCAGAGCGAAGTCCCGGTAAATCCGGTGTGCCCGTAACTTCCAACCGGAAACAAAGCGCCGCGGTTCGTGGAATAGGGTGAATCGATGTCCCAACCGAACCCGCGCAAAACCGGCGCCAGCGGCGGCTGTTCCGGTGAAGTCATCTTTTCAACCGACAGCGGGGAAAGAATACCGTCTCCGCCGTCGAGCAAGGCTTGTGCGAATTTCGCCAGATCGTCGCCCGTCGAAAACAACCCCGCATGTCCCGCTACGCCGCCCATCCGCCGCGCCGTTGGATCGTGCACAACACCTCGCAGCATGTGTTCGTTCTCGTCATATTGTGTGGGCGCAATCTTCGGCAGCCACGCGGTCGGAGGCAAATATCGTGTATGCGTCATTTTCAGCGGTGCAAAAATGTGCCGCTCAGCATATTCGTTCAGCGTCTCGCCCGAAATCTTCTCGACCAGCGCACCCAAAACAATAAAGTTGATGTCGCTATATGTAAACTTTGAACCTGGCGCGTCCTGCGGCGTTTCGGCAAACGCCATCCGGTATGCCGTTTCCTTTCCATCCCATGGGGTTTTCAAATCCAGGTCGGGCTCGAGTCCGGAAAAATGAGTGAGTAGCTGCCGTATGGTGATGTCTTGCTTTCCATTCTGGGCAAACTCGGGCAGATATTTCGCAACCGGATCGTTGAGCCGGATTTTCCCTTCTTCCACTAGCTGCATCACTGACGTCGTGGTGACGATCACCTTCGTCAGAGACGCCAAGTCAAAAATGGTGTTCAGTGTCATGGGTTCGCGCCGCGGTTCAAGCGCCCGCTCACCATAAGCTTTGCGATAAATCACGCGGCCATCGTGGCCCACAACTAGAACAGCGCCCGGAATGTTGTTTTCCTGGACGGCGTGATCGATCACCGCATCCACTGCCTGGAGATGCACGGGAGATGTTGTACCTTTCGCTTCGGCAGTCGCGCCGATCGTCACTGCGACAAGAAAAATAAGGCTGCAGAGCACATGCAAGGGCAGCGTAGGAGCGCTTCGCGGCATTTTCGCTCGAAGCAAGAGAAGGCGCGCCTGGGCAGACGAGTTAGCAGCGATAGAAGCGATGCTTTGACTCTACACAACTTGGGCAGGATTCCTCAAGAAACTCACGTAACAGAAATGAGTCCAGTGTTTGCCGTGATCCTAAGCCGAGTTCTCGCTGGAAGCGGTGAGCGTTTGCCTTGTTGGCGCGATTCCATAGCGGTTAGACGAGTCTTTTTCTAAATAGCGGATCCAGCCGCTCGTAGAGGCTTTTGACCGCTTTGAAGAGATCTTCCAACCCTTCGGTTTCCAAGCCCAGCTCGAGCGATTCCAAATCCACGGTCAGCTCCTTTGCGATTTGCGTGGCGCGGCGCACGCGCTCCGTGGACAGCGTTCCGAGAACCGTGTATGGATCGCGATGCTGCCGCTGCAACTCGCTCCATTGTTGGACGGCCCACGCGGTCTGGCGAATGCTATCCACCGCGCTGCGAAACTCCGCCAAAACTCGAGGAGCGCAGTCTCCGGAAAGAACCAATTTTTCCA
>JASICF010000338.1 GCA_030044775.1 Candidatus Sulfotelmatobacter sp.
TTTCCGAAGCCCAAAGTTCCGTTAGTGAATGCGTCGGCCATTTCTCGCGGAGGGATAGCACTCACCATTAGGTGCAAGCCTGACCGGAAAACGAGCACGGCACGAGTCTTGCCAGCGTCGTCCTTCGGGTAAAACTGCGTTTTCGATTCGTCGAGATCATCCCAGGGAACCTCAAATTCGTAACCGAGATAAGTGAGCCGCGTGGCTGGAGCCTCCGAAACAGAGCGATCTGGCAACTCGGTTGGTACAACTCTGGCGACGGCCGGAGCTTGTCGAGCGACGAGAAAAGAAAGCGCGACCGGGGCGATAAATCGCACCAGTAGGACGATCACCGCAAGGGTGCAGAAGACCGTAACGAGTATGCGTCGGACAAGCTTCATAGACCTCTTATGCCGAGCTTCGACTGACGCAGGCGTTACTACGTCTTCGCTTTTGCCTTCAGCTTGACCTGGCCATCGGCCAGTTCCACCGAGAACTCAACATCCTGGCACTTGTATTGTTTGCGGATTTGGTCACTCTTCTTCTGCACGAAAGAAGAAAACGAATCGAGGTTGCCGGAGACATTTTCTCCGGCTTTTTTCTTGGCTGCGACCAGAGTGTTGTAGAGACGTTCGACCTGCTCGCGATTGGCGTCGTTACCATTCCCCTCGCCATTTAGCGTGACTGGCTGCGAAGCGGCGGCGCCGGCTGCGGCGGCGTGGCTGAGACCGTAAACATGATGCTGCGGCTTGTGGTCGTCCTCGGACGCTCGCACGCCCTGAATGGAGAGAATCGCATCCTGGGGCCGGCGATAGCCTTCTTCGCGAATGCGCGACTTCTTGCGCCACAGATCGCTGTAGATGGCGTAGCGCTGTGCCATTTCGTTGTAGCGGTATCGCTGGGAAAAATTCATCTTTCCGCCGTCGGAAAACTTGCGCAGCATGGAAAGCACCTTCCACTCAATATCGGTGGGCGGTCTTTTCGTCGGATTGCTGAAGTAGATTTCGTACTCGATTTTCAGCCGGCGCAGCTGGGTATCGAGTACTGTCAGTTCTTCGTCAGTGGTCACGCAGAGTTCTCCGAGCTAACAGTGTAGTGAGAATGGGTTGGTCGAGGCAGGTGCCCTGCGGTCACCGGAGGTTATGGTACGAAAGTAAGCTGTTCGCTACTTGGAGTTTGCGGCCATCTTCTTAACCATAGCGAGCACGAGCTTGCGATCGCTGTCGTTCAGGTTGGCGGCATAGCGGCGTATCTGACTGAGGAAGCGAACTTCGTCATCGGAAAGCTGGGGCAATCCCTTGGCACCGTTGCTGTGGCCGGATTCGGAGAAGAACTGCGAGAGCGCGATCTCCATAGCGCCGGCAATCTTAGAAAGCGTATCGAGTGAGGGAATGGTATGGCCGTTTTCGACGCGCGAGAGATAGCAGCGGAGCAACCCCGTGCGCTTTTCAATGTCGCCCTGGGACATCCCTTTTTGCAGCCGGTAATTTCTAATGGTTTCGCCGATGTTGATCGTGGGGAGCATTGCAGATGCGACATAGTAACCAGATCGGGATTTTCTGGCAAGTGGAATTTCGTGCCATCGGGAAAGCACTTTCGAGTAAGAGACTTGACGGCTCAAACCAGGCCATGCTTTCACGGCGTGAAAGAAACGACTGGAGCAACGACGCCATCTGGCGGCGGCTCCCCGGAGGTCACTTCTTCAGATTTTCTGAAAGAAACGCGACTGTGCGCTGCCACGCGTCGGCGGCATCAGCGGAACGGTACCCGGTTTTATTGTTAGGGTTTTCAAAGGCGTGGCCGGCGTCGTCATAGATTTTGACATCGATCGTCTTGCCCAGTGCTTTCATCTGGGATTCGAACTTGTGAACGTCGTCGGGAGTGATGCCTTTATCCTGGCCGCCGAAAAGGCCGAGGATCGGGGCGCTTATTTTCTTAAGACTGTCCGGATCGGTAGCGAGATGGCCGTAGTTGATCACATCAGCGGCAAGCGTGGGTTCTTCGAGCGCGTCATCGAGCGAGTAGCCGCCGCCCATGCACCATCCGATAGCTCCGATGCGATTTTTCCTAACGCCTGCCTGCGATGCGAGATAGTCAAACGCCGCGCTGAGATCACGCTTGGCACGATCCTCGGGAACGCCGCGCATGAGTTCGTGGGCCTCTTCTGGCGTGGCGCCGACTCGGCCTCGGTATAAATCGATCGCCAAAGCTTCATATCCTTGATCGGCCAGCTTCGAAGCTTGCTCCTTTACCCAGTCGTTCAATCCCCAATACTCGTGAATGACGATGATGCCGGGAAACGGGCCTTCGCCGGCGGGAGTGTAGAGAATACCCTGAACGGTTTCGTCCCCGCTTTTGTAGGAGACGGTTTTGCCATCGGCGCCGAAGGCGGAGGCCACAAGAAAAAAACCGATCCAGAGAGCACAGAGCGTTTTCATGCTTCCACCTCTTCGAAGAGATACTCGTGAGCGACCAGGCCGAAAAAGAGCGGCCAAGGTTTGTTGGTCACAAATGAAGCTCCATGTAAAGCGTGCCCTCCATCGGATTCGCGCAATAAGGCGCGATCTCTTTGAAACCCAGCCTGCGATACATAGCAACCGCATCTTTCATCACCGGCTCGACAGTGTCAAGACGCATGCGTTGGTAACCGATCTCCCGAGCTTCGGAGATGATACGTTCAGCTAAAACTTGACCCAGGCCGTCGCATTCCGTCAGCAGCAGCCGTCCCCGCGGAGGCGCATAATCACCGGGAAGCGCGCGGAGTTCTTGATCGAAATTCTGGAAGCATAGACTGAAGCCGAGCGATTGCGAGTATTCGAGAAAGAGTTCGCGCGCCTGAGAGATTTGCGCAGGGGACTCGGCTTGAACGAACATGAGATTCACCGGCAAGCACGCGGGACGATTTGACTCGGATCTCACGAGTTAATTCCTTTATGAAAAACAGATCCCTCACCGTCGCTTCAGAGCGGATCGGAATGACATCGGCTGTTTGCTAACTTTTCTTCGCTTTCCCGGCACGCTCGGCGGTGAGTCATCCTCATCCCATCAGCATGCCGCCGTTCACGTTCAAAACATGGCCCGTGATGTAAGACGCCTCATCGGACGCAAGAAACGCGACCGCATTGGCGACGTCTTCAACCGTGCCAATACGGCCGAGCGGAATTTGCTGAAGGGCCGCCTGTTTGAAACCTTCGCCCAGCACTTCCGTCATGGCAGTTTCGATGAAGCCGGGAGCAACTGCGTTACAAGTAATATTGCGCGAACCGAGTTCGCGGGCAACGGCCATGGTCATGCCGATCAGCCCGGCTTTCGAGGCCGCATAGTTCGCCTGCCCTGCCTGGCCTATCTGCCCGAAGATGCTCGCGATATTGATAATGCGTCCCCACCGCTGCTTGAGCATGGAACTCGACACGGCTTGCGTGCACAAATATGCCGCCGTCAGGTTGGTTTGCAGGACCGCTTCCCAGTCGCTACGTTTCATACGCATAATCAGTTGATCGCGCGTGATGCCGGCATTGTTGATGAGAACGTCAATTTTGCCGAACTGCGCAATAGCGGTTTTAGTGACCGACTTGATCTGCTCTTCGTCACTGACGTCGAGCGTGAACGCCGCAGCCTTTCCACCGGCGACTTCGATCTCGCGAACCAGTTCCTTCAGCTTCTCCTGATTGCGGGCGGCGACGGCGACTGCTGCGCCTTTCTGTGCAAGCTCGAGAGCGCAGGCGCGACCGATGCCTTGTGATGCGCCGGTAACAAATGCCACGTGTCCTGAAAGGGACATGTAAATCTCTCCGTTGTGATGCGTAGTTTATGAATTGAAATGCAAGATTATACGCGTACTATGAGGTATCGTTTGTGTAACGATTGCGTGCGGCCATTCCGCCAAGTACCATGCCAACACTCCTATGTCTCAGACCGCGACGAACGATGTGACCGCCGTGCCCGAATCTTCCAACAAGAAACCGGCCGATGTTATTTCGATTTCGGGCCCTGGCCATCGCTCGCCGCAACGGGCGTCGGCGGCGGAAGGTGCGCCAGCCGATGATCCTGCGTCCGCGGGAGCCACCCAGGTATTTGCCGTCTACGGCGTCGAGCCGGAAATTCAGGCTTACGCTATGGCGAAGTATTCGCGCTCGGCCCTTTCGATGAAGGAATCGTTGCGCGAAATCAATTCGCAGAAGGCCGAGAAATTTCTCAACACGTTTTATTTTCAGTATGGCCATCGATCGATTGCCGATCTGGCGCACATTGCATTGGCCATCGAGCGCCTGTCGATTCTGGCGGCCATCGAACTCGCTGACGAGCAGCGATGGGACGGCCAGGAGCGATCGACGCGCTACCAGGATTTCAAAAAGAGCGGATATTTCTCTCCCGATTTCGGCGACGACGCCGAAGCTCGCAAACTCTACTGCGAGACTCTCGATTTTCTTTTTGCCGAATACGAAGCGCTCTCGGCGCACATGACGCAGCATCTGATCAGCATCACGCCGAAGCCGGCGGAGATGAAGCAGGAGCAGTATGAACGCACGCTCAAAGCCCGAGCCTTTGACATCACGCGATATTTGTTGCCGCTGGCTACGAACACTTCTTTGGGCGAGATTGTCAATGCGCGCACGCTGGAAATGCAGGTTGCGCACCTTCTGTCGCATACGCACAAGGAAGTTCGGCAATTGGGCGAATCGCTGAAGAAGGCCGCGACTGGGGCGGCATATGACGCCAATTCCGATTCGCTGCGGGAACTGGTAAAGCAGATCAAGGCGGCGGCTCCCGAACTTGGCGCGCGCGCCGAATGCGAGTTGCTGCGAGAGGTGCGGGTCGCGCCGACGCTGGTGAAGTATGCCGATCCGAATCCGTATGAGATGGAAACCCGCCGCGACTTGCGCCAAGCGGCGCGCGAGTTGATGGCGCACGAGCAGCTTGCGCCGTCGAAAGCGATTGTCGACCTGCTTGACGAAGAGCCGCTCGAGATTGAAATCGCCACAACGCTTCTCTACGAGCATTGCCATTTCTCTTACCGGCAGATTCGCCAGTCCGTGCAGGTGGCTGGCGAGCGGCGACGCCGCGAGATCATCGATCTCGGCCTGCGGCATCGCGGCAAGCACGACGAGATGCTGCGTGGCTTCCGCGCCGGGCAGCAGTTCCGTTTCGACATTCTCATGGATATTGGCGGCTTCCGCGACATGCACCGGCACCGCCGCTGTATTCAAATCATGCAGCAATCCACGACACAGCACGGTTACGAGATGCTGCTTGATGTAGAAGACGCCGGCATGCGTGGACGATTTGAGTTTGCTATGCGGCGGGCGCAGGCGGCGGTGGAAAAGATTGCGAAGAGTGCGTCGACCGAGGCGGAAGAGAATTCGCAATACGCGATTCCCCTGGCTTATCGCAAGCGCGCTCTGTTCAAAATGGATTTTGCGGAAGTGGCGTATATCTCGGAGTTGCGGACCACACCTGCGGGGCATGTCTCCTATCGCAATGTTGCTTACGCGATGTATGAAGCGGTAGCGCGGAAATATCCAATATTGGCGAAATACTTTCGCGTACACGATGTGACCGCTCCGGTGGACTTGCTGCAGCGGTAGGCGCCGGGCGCGTGTTCATGTTACTGGGTGACCGTCGCCTGATAGCTCACCGTCTGCCAATGGCCGTTGCGGCGCGCCCAGATTCGGGTATAGCGATACGGCCCGCTGAAATCCTCGCCTAACTGATGCCCTTTCACTTCGGCGCGGGCGGTGACCACGGCCGTGTCGCCGTAGAGGCGGACCACCATCTCGGTTACGTTCACGGATTCATAGCGCAACTGTCCGCTGCGGCGTGCGGAAATGGCATCCCGTTTTGTCGTGACCTGGCCGAGCGGGGTGATGGCGACGTAGTCGTCGGCAAGAGTCCGCATGGAAAAGTCGGCGTCGCGATGCAGAATTGCTTCCTTCGTCTGCCGCTCGAGGTCGACGATTTCGCGAATGGTTTCGTCGTCGGTCGCGCTGAATCCGGGAGCGGAACGAACGGATACATGCTGACTGCAAAATGCCGGAGCTAGGGCTAGCACGCAGAACAATAACACTGCACAATCGTTACGCACGACGAGACCTCCGCGGTGCTACGAGACAGGAACCCTTCAAAGCGATACGCAATCTTGGATGCAGGAGTTCCGTAGAAAAACAGTATTTAGAATAGCTCCATGGAGTCGCCCCGCGAGGCAGTGAAGATTCAATGAGTCCTGAAGTTAAACGGCGTCTCGGGGGTATCCGCGACTCCCGAGACGCCGTAAATGAAGGATGCTAGAGGCTCTTGATTGTCGAATCTTGTTCCTATTTCGACGGCAAGCCTGCGTTGAGGGTGAAGACAGTTCCGTCTCCGAATTGCTTGGCCGGGGCCTTGCCATATTGGATGGTCGAACCCACGAGGACTCCATCCGGGGCCTGGATGAGCGTCGTCGGGAAGGTCCCCAGCGGTGAAGTGGTCGAAAAAGAATCGAATGTTTGAATCAGGCTGCCGTCAACAGGGGACAAAGTGACGATATCACCATAGTTGTCACCGTTGATTCCGTTTTCGTCCGCAACCCAGAAATTGCCATCGCTTGCTAGCAGCATAGTTTGGGGAGTGCCGCGACCAGGACTGCTGGTGTAGAAGGGGAAGAGCTGCAAATTGCTGCCATCGGTGTTGACCTCGAAAACCCCCACGCCATCGATCGCATAAATTCCATACAAGCCATACAGGCTGCCGTTTGAGCCGAAGGTCATCATGATGGGGGCAGATGGCAGATCGCCGTCGATCAATGGGAAGCTCACCGGAAAAGATTGCAACGCGTTGGTCGCTTCCGTGTAGTGGAAAACGGAGACGTCAGTTGTCCCAATAGAAAAGCCCCAGAAGGTGCCATCGGAGCCGACAATCAAGTTGGAAGGAACTCCGCCGTTTGTGGAGGTGAAGTTCACCAAGACTTCGTAGGCCCCGGTAGACGGAGTAACGCGGAATAGGGTGCCGCAGCCAAAACCAACGCAAGTCCCGCCTGTGCCTCCGCCTTGAGTCGTGCCGTATATATTGCCGTCGTTGCCCACGACCAAAGCCCCGGGATACTGCCCGTCCGCGCAATTCGCTTGAGAGCAGTACTCGTGGATGACCTGAAAGTCCTTCCCGTCCCGGTTCACCCGATACAGGACCCCATCGCCGCAGTAGCCACTGCAGTTATCGATTCCACCGAACAGCGTTTGACCGTAGATCTTACCGTCGGGTCCTTCGGTCAGGGGCCCAGGAATGTTGCCGTCTGGGTAGTTCTTATTCGGACCCGGTGTGAAGGTGTGCAGAACTTTTTGCGTCCCGTTGCGGGTGAGAGAAAATACCGTGCCGCCATTAGGTTCGGAGATACCTTCCATGGACACTTGAGCCGCTCCATAGAAATTTCCGTCGGATCCGATAATGATGGAAACCGGGCGCCCGCCGTCAGGGCAGCCTCCCGACCTCAGGTTGGGATTGCCATTGCATGTAAAGGTGTACACCGCGGTAAATTTTGAGTCCGCTGCGAATGCGACACCGACAAACATACCCAGAAGCACAGCAAGTAGCGTGGCGCGTTTCATGACGTGCACCTCCCGGCTGAGACTTATATCCGCCTCGGAAGTTGTTGTTGTCAGGAAAATGTAAATAAACTGCGCAAGCCTGCCGGAATTATGAGTGCCCGGTCACGACCGGCAATCGGTTCTCCGCCTTCTCTAGTAGAATCAACATTCCAGCCATGACAGACGTTCGCCGCGGTCTCATCATCGTCAACACGGGCCCGGGAAAAGGGAAAACGACTGCAGCGATGGGAACCGCAATGCGGGCTGTAGGTCAGGGACTGAAGGTGCTGATGCTGCAGTTTCTGAAAGGCTCCTGGCATTACGGCGAACTCGATGCGGTCAAGGCCTTTGGCGACAAGTTCGTCATGAAACAAATGGGCCGCGGATTTGTGAAAGTTGGCGCTGAAAAGCCCGACCCGGAAGATGTAAAGATGGTGGAGGAGGCATGGGCAGAGGCGGAAAAGGCGATTCAATCCGGCGAGTGGGATCTTGTGGTTCTCGATGAGATTAACTATGCGATCAGCTATGGGATGCTGGACCCGGCAAGGGTGGTCGAAGTGCTGAACCGAAAGCCCAATATGGTGCACGTCATCTTGACGGGAAGAAACGCACACCCGACAATTGTCGAGGTCGCCGATACCGTGACAGAAATGCGGCAGATAAAACACGCCTATGAGAAAGGCGTACTGGCGCAGAGAGGGATCGAATATTAAATTGGATGTTTGTGCAATCGGGTGATTTTGCGATTTGACCAGTTACCGGTTTTTCAATCACAAATCACAAATCACACAATCACCCAATTCTTATGGCTTGGTTCAAGCGTGAATCCGGAGAGCTCGACACTTCCGGTGCGAAAACGGTGCGCACCGAGGGGCTATGGGTGAAGTGTGAGAACTGCCGGCAGATCATCTGGAAAAAGGACCTCGAGGACAATCTCAACGTCTGTCCCAAGTGCGACAAGCATTTTCGCATTGATGCGCGCAAACGGCTTTCGTTGCTGATGGACGACAGCCAGTATGAGACTTTTGACGGGAATCTTTCGTCGACCGATCCGTTGAAGTTTGTCGACTTGAAGCAGTATTCGTCGCGGCTGAAGCAGGCGCAGAGGGATACGGGATTGAACGACGCCGTCATCAACGCGCAGGGGAAATTGTTCGGACGGCTGGTGGTCGCGAGCGTAATGGAGTATGGCTTTATCGGTGGAAGTATGGGTGCGGTGGTCGGAGAAATGATTACGCGTGCCGCCGAACGCGCCTGCGATGCGAAAACTCCCTTGATCATTGTTTCCGCGTCGGGCGGGGCACGCATGATGGAAGGGGTGGTCAGCCTAATGCAACTGGCGAAGATTTCGGCGGCATTGGCGCGGCTGGACCATTCCAAGGTTCCCTATATCTCCGTGTTGACCGATCCCACCACGGGCGGCGTGACGGCATCGTTCGCGATGCTCGGTGATCTCAACATCGCCGAACCCGGAGCGCTGATCGGTTTCGCCGGTCCGCGAGTGATTGAGCAAACCATTCGACAGAAATTACCGCAGGGATTTCAACGCAGCGAATTCCTGCTGGAGCATGGAATGCTCGACGCGGTCGTGCCCCGAAAAGACTTGAAGACCTATATCGCGCGGGCGCTGGATTTCATGACAGCGCCCGGTAGCCCGCAATTATCAGCCGTCAGTTAATCCTCACTGTTTTATGTCCTACGAAACCGCGGTTGCTCGCATGTTTGCTTTGGGTCACGAATTGGCAAGCATGGCACCACAGAAGTTCGATCTGGCCCACATGCGCGTGCTGCTTGCGGCTCTCGATCATCCAGAGAGGCGCTTTCCGAGCGTTCTGATTGCCGGTACCAACGGCAAAGGTTCGACCGCGGCAACACTGGCTTCGATTTTGTGTGCTTCGGGGTTGAAAACCGGTTTATACACTTCGCCGCACTTGGTGCGAATCAACGAAAGGATTCGGGTAAATGGCCGCGAGATCAGCGACGAAGATTTCGCTTCCCTGCATGGCAAGGTGGATCGAACCGCGGAGGAGTTGGTGGGGCGAGGTGATCTGCCTTGGCGCCCAAGCTTCTTCGAAATGATGACCGCCATCGCGTTTGAGCATTTAGCGCGCGAAAACGTGGATATGGCCGTGCTCGAAGTCGGCATGGGCGGAAGGCTCGATGCGACGAATGTGGTCGAGCCGCGCGTTAGCGTGATTACCGACATTTCACTGGATCATCAGAAATATTTAGGCGACACAGTAGGTGAGATTGCGCGCGAGAAGGCGGGAATCATCCGACCGCGGACAGCGGTAGTAACTTTGCCGCAGCAGCCGGAAGCGAACGATGTGATTGGCAGCACGATCCTCGAGTTAGGGGCGCGCGCCGTAAGCGCCGTTCCCTATGTGCCATCGGTCTCCCCCGGAAGTGCCAAGTATGCGACGGTGAAAGACCGAAAACCAAGAGAGAATGACGAGAGATCAAATACTTACATCTATCGATATCCTCTGCACGTCATGGGAGAACAGATTCTGGTCGAGTCGCCGCTTGTGGGGCGTCATCAGTTGCGCAACGTTGCGCTGGCGATTGCTGCGGCGGTGGAACTGAGCGAGCAAGGCTTTGCCGAAATCACGCCGGAAACCCTTGAGCGCGGGATTCGCGGAACGCGCTGGCCGGGCCGCTTTCAGGTGCTTGCCGCGAAAACCGGCTCGCCGGAAATTGTTGTCGATGCGGCGCACAATCCGGCCGGGGCCTGGGCGCTGCGATCGGCTCTTTCGGAGCATTACGAAAACCGCTCGCTGATTTTCGTTTTCGGGGCGATGCGCGATAAAGCAATCTCTGAGATGAGCGAGCTACTGTTTCCGCTGGCGGATCGGGTGATTGTGACCAGGCCGGACAATCCTCGCGCGGCTTCGCCGGAGGAAATCGCAGGAGCGGCGGCGCGCACTGGAGTTGATATCGAATGTATTGTCGACGTGCGGCTTGCGATCGAACGGGCGCGCTCGCTGGCAAAGGAGCGATCCGTGATTGTAATCGCCGGATCGATTTACCTGAT
The DNA here is from genome assembly GCA_030044775.1 of Candidatus Sulfotelmatobacter sp. Taxonomy (GTDB): domain Bacteria; phylum Acidobacteriota; class Terriglobia; order Terriglobales; family Acidobacteriaceae; genus Sulfotelmatobacter. The sequence goes on from JASICF010000338.1 coordinate 10,570, forward strand.
TGGCGAAGTCATGCCACTGATCGGTGCTGAACTGTGAACTGCGGCGGCTCATGGTTTTCCCCTAAAATAGAGACGTGCGGCAAGTGAATTCATCGGTGGAAGTGCAGGCTGAGACGACGGAACCAGCGGCTGCGCAAAGACCAAGTCCGCATGCCATTCCCGGCGCTAGGTACGGACGGCTTAGCCGCCTGCGCTCATATCTGATTTTCGATCCGCTGATCTGGTTCTACACACTTGTCATGGGATTGATAGCGCTTCCCGCTGGCTCGTTCGATCGCAGCGGCCGCCGTCTGCACTGGTTTTCGCGAACCTGGTCGTGGCTCATCATGAAGACGATTTTGTCGCCAGTGAAGGTGATCGGGCTCGACAAAATCGATACTTCCAAGCCGCACGTTTATGCGGTGAATCACGCTTCGGCAATGGACATCCCGGTTTTGTATGTTCACTTGCCCTTTCAGTTCCGAATTGTATTCAAGAAGGAACTCTTGTCGTACCCCGTGGTTGGATGGCAGTTGAAGCGGTCGGGGCAGGTATGCATTGACCAGCAAAAGCCGACAAATTCGATCGCCGCGATCCGCTCGGCGGTGAAGAGCCTGAAGGCGGGGATGCCGCTCGTGATTTATCCCGAGGGTGGGCGAACGCCTGATGGGGAAATCAAACAGTTCTTGCCGGGAGCTTTTTTCCTGGCATTGAAGGCCCAGGTGGATATTGTGCCGGTCGCCCTGGTCGGCACATACGAACTGCTTCCGATGGACACCTACCACATCAAATGCCGTCCGCTGGAGATGCGCGTGGGCGAACCAATCTCAACCGCAGGACTGACAATGCGGGATTTGGAGGCTTTGTCGGTCAGGGTGCAGAAAGCAGTGGAGGAGTTGTATTACGCCTCGGGTTCGGCGCCGGCATAAGGTGGATTACTTTGAAAGTTCACCAGATGAAAAACATCAGAGATACGTCTAAGTGTTGGGAAGTAAGCTATGGGCTAGCTTCTGTTTTTTGAGTTCTGATAAGGATCGCGAATCTCAGCTGAGACAGCGGTTAGAAAGACGCCGAGAACGAGCGCCAGCCAGACCGGCATACCAAACTTGGCGCACAGAGCGCCGAGCAACACGATGCAGATGACCGCTGCTGCCATTCAATATGATGTCTCTCATTTCGATCGCTAACAATGGCCAGACTCAGCGATTACTAGCCCGACTTTAGTAATCAGCCGTTCGTTTCCAGCCAGAAAACGCTGGGTCGTTTGAACTGCGGCACCGACCGAGTAGCCTTGGGAGACACGAAACCGTGTCCACTTGTGCGCCATGGTGGACATGCGGAGTAAGATTTTCCGCGTAACTTTTTTCGTTTCCAGTCCGTTATTCCTACGTAACGCAATCCGCGCGGAGAATTCTTGAAGGCTCTTAGCAGAGAAGCGGATGATTTGGGCAAAAACGACCGGCCTCTGATTGAGGCGGCGCAGCGCGATCCCGCGCGCTTTGCGGAGCTTTACGAGAACAATTTCGAACGCGTCTATGCGTATGTGATTCGGCGCGTGGGCGATCGTGCGGAAACCGAGGATGTTACTGCCGAGGTTTTTCATCATGCGCTGGCGAACCTTAAGAACTACGAATGGCGGGGGATCCCATTTGCAGCCTGGTTGTTTCGGATTGCCGCGAATTTGATTTCCGATCGCCGGCAGAAACGCCAACACGAGCAATCGATCGACGAACCGGAGCAGATCGAATCGATTCAGGCGGGCAGTGCGGAATTTGAGGAAGTGGAACGCAAAGCCACGTTATTTCGTCTGGTCGATACTTTGCCGGGCGAGCAGCAACGGGTGATCGTGCTGCGATTTGTGGAGCAGAAAAGCATTAAAGAAGTGGCGCAAGCGATTCGCAAAACCGAGGGCGCAGTCAAGCAACTGCAGTTCCGCGCTCTGACCGCGCTGCGCGCCAGAATGGAGGGTGCCGATGCCTAAGCGCTCTCTGAATGCGGGAAATGGCGATAACAAAAAGATTGAGCAACTGAACCGGGCTGTCGACGCGATGTTGGCCCGTACGGATGGGACGGCTCCGAAGGTCGAACGAGCGATCGAGCCACTGGTGCGCATTGCGGCGGAATTGCGCAATCTGCCGAATGCGAATTTCAAGGCACGATTGAAATCAGAATTAGGAGGTAAGAAGAGTATGACTACTATTGCCGAGCCGATCGCAGCTGTACGCACGATAGCGTTGCCGTGCCTGGTGTTTAAGAATGCCGCCAAAGCGATTGAGTTTTACGAGAAAGCTTTCGGGGCAAAGGAACTGTTCCGCTTTGAGCACGAAGGGCACATTCCTCACGCTGAGATAGCGATTGGAGAGTCGAATGTTGCGCTCAGAGATGAGTGGGCGGAAGGGAACATCTTCAGTGCGGAGACGCTTGGGAATTCGCCGGTTTCGCTCGAGGTGCACGTGCCGGATGTAGACGAGTTTGCGAGGCGGGCGGTTGCAGCGGGGATGGAAGTCATTCGTCCGCTGAAGGATCAGTTCTACGGGCGCCGGGATGTCACGCTGGGCGATCCGTTTGGCTACCAGTGGAGAGGAATAACGGTTAAAGAACAAGTTTCGGTAGAAGAGATGCACCGGCGCATGGAGCAGCTGACAACCGGGCCCGAGGGCGGACGGATTTCACAGACGGGCGTCGATCCCATTCCGCGTGGCTTTCATAGAGTTACGCCATACATCGTGACGGCGGACGGGGACGCCATGATCAACTTTGCCAAGAACGCATTCGGCGCCGAAATTACACTGCGTGCGGAAGGCGGCGGTGCCGGCGGAGTCCACGGTGAGGTTCGCATCGGCGACACCATGCTGATGATGGGCGGCGGTCTTCCCGGCAAGCCATTTGCCGCCAAGCCACAACTCACTGCACTGCATGTTTATGTGAAAGACACAGACGCAACCTACAAGAAAGCCTTGCAGGCCGGAGCAACTTCTCTCGGCGCGCCACAGGATCACGAATATGGCGAGCGCGGGGCAAGCGTGAAAGATCCCTTCGGCAA
>JASICF010000339.1 GCA_030044775.1 Candidatus Sulfotelmatobacter sp.
CGCTACTACGAATACATTTCGCGGCTGGCCCCTCCCGGACAGCAAGGCACATACATGGGCTTTGCTTTTTTGCCAATCGGTATTGGATCGCTGATTGGCGGATGGTTCGGCGGAACACTTCTTCACCATTTTGGAGAGGTGCTGCATCGTCCCAGCTTAATCTGGTGGATCGTATCCGGAGTGGGTGTGGCAACCACTTTCCTGTTGTGGATCTACGATCGCTTTGTCAGGCAGGAAAAGTAGAAAGCGGCGCTTGACTTCGCCCCGAGCCTCTGCCATTATTCGCCTCCGTTGAGCGAATCGCAAAGGAGGCGCAATGCCACATTATTTGCAACAAGTCGCGTATTCCCCAAAGGGGTGGGAAGCTGTACTCGACAATCCACAAGACCGCATCGAAGCTGTCCGCCCGGCGATCGAGAAATTGGGAGGTAAGATCGAGAGTGCGTGGTTTGCCTTTGGCGATTACGACATCGTCGTGATTACCGAATTTCCCGACAATGTGAGCGCGGCTGCAATCGCTATCGCCTTTGGCGGCGGCGGAAACTGCAAATCGGTTCATACCACGCCGCTGATTTCCCGGGCCGAAGCGCTGCAGGCGTTGAAAAAGGCGAAGGAGTGCGGGTATCGTCCTGCTCAGACGCCGGTTCGCGCTGCATAGATTGCGGGCAAGAGGACAGTTCCCAAGGATTTTTGGGGCGGCCGCGTTGGCCGCCTTTTGATCTTCGTGTGAAATCAAACCGTCGAAAACATACGCCCGCGCAGATGGCGGCCGAGATTCGCCGTGTGCTGAAAAAAGGCGGTTCTGCCCAACATGCGAAGGGTGTCGAGTGGTTCTTCAAGCATGAAATCAAGTCGCATGGATGGCGCACTGCGGACTTGCGCTATACCATGCGGCAAATTCGGCGCGAGATACGGAAGGATGATGGGCTGGGCCAATTGATCGCGGTTGCCAACCGGCTTTTTACCGGTTCCGTGCTGGAGGAGAAAATTGCCGGCGTTTTCTTACTGGAGAACCTCGATTCTGAATTCGGGGACGGCGAATTCGCATTGTTCGAGTCCTGGATCGAGCGGATCAGCAGCTGGTCGGACCACGACGCCCTCGTGCACGACTTGATTGCTCCCATGGCAATTGCGAAACCGGCGCGAGTTGAAGCGGTTTTCCGCTGGGCAAAATCGTGGAACCGCTGGCATCGAAGAGCGGCATGCGTGGCGCTGATTCGAGGCTCACGGAAAAGGATGTTTTTCGAGCAGATTACAAAATTATCCGATTCACTTCTGGAAGATGAAGATGACATGGTGCAGAAGGGACTCGGCTGGCTGCTCCGCGAAACCGCAAAATTCAACGCCAAGCGAACCGTTCCATATTTGATGAAGATTCGCGGCCGCGCGCCCCGCCTCGTTTTGCGCACCGCATGCGAGACCCTGCCCAGCGAAATGAGAAGGCGGATTTTATCCACCGCATCCATCCGTCATAGAAGCAGAAGGCACAAAAGATAGCGGGCCTGGGCATTCGCCCAAAATCCCCTGCATTGTTTACAATAGAATTTTGCCCATGAACCTTCCCGCCATTCAGTCTGCGTTGCGCGAACGTAACATCGACGCGTGGCTGTTCTACGATCATCATCATCGCGATCCGATCGCCTATCGCGTTCTCGGCTTGCCCACCGACCAGATGGTGACTCGGCGCTGGTTTTATTTGGTTCCTGCCCAGGGCCAACCGCTAAAACTGGTGCACAAGATTGAAGCCGGACATCTCGATTCGCTCCCGGGCGAGAAGCGGAAATATTCCGGGTGGCAAGAACTGTTCGACAGCCTCAAATCGATTCTCGCCCCCTATCGCGACATCGCCATGCAGTACTCGCCCAACAACATTGTGTTTACGATTTCCTTAGTCGATGGCGGGACCATCGATTTATTGCGAGGTTTGGGAAAAAATGTTGTAAGCTCCGCCGACCTGGTGGCGCAATTCGAGGCGACATGGACGGAAGAGCAGATCAATACTCACTTTGCCGCTCGCGATGCGATTGACGCCATCACAGCCGAGGCTTTCAAGGAAATTGGCCGCCGCGTTCGCACCGATGGGACCACAGAGCACGAAATTCAGCAGTGGTTCATGGAAGCATTCCGTCGCGAGAACCTGGTGACAGACGATCCGCCCATCGTGGCGGTCAACGCCAATGCGGGCAACCCGCACTACGAGCCGCGTGCCGATCATCCTGTGCCCATCCGGTCGGGCGATCTGGTGTTGCTCGACGTTTGGGCCAAGAAAAACACTCCTGGCGCAGTGTATTACGACATCACCTGGGTAGGGTTTGTCGGCAAGGCGGCAACCGGCCGCATGCACCAGGTTTTTGAAGTGGTGCGTGATGCGCGCGACGCAGGTGTAAAGGCCGTTGTGGATGCAATCAACTCTGGACGCCGTATCGCGGGATGGGAAGTTGACCGCGCGACTCGCAATCACATCAAGCAGAACGGATTCGGCGAATACTTCATTCACCGCACCGGGCATTCGATCGGTACCGAGGTTCACTCGAATGGCGCGAACATGGACGACTTGGAAATCCACGACGAGCGCCAGATTCTTCCCAATTCCTGCTTTTCGATCGAACCCGGCATTTATCTGCCCGAGTTTGGCGTGCGCAGCGAAGTCAACGTACTGGTGCGCGCCAAATCGGCGGAAGTCACTGGCAATATCCAACGAGAGATTGTAACCATCTGATGACGAATTCCAACCCAGCCAAACTTAAACCGCCGGCGCAGCAGAATGCCGGAACGATCTCCGTGCTCGCTCCCGCAATCGGCTGGTTCATTCCCGGCGCGGGCCACATGATTCAGAAGCGCTGGATTCGAGGCGTGCTTCTACTGATTTCGATCGGCGCATTGTTTGTACTTGGGCTGATGATGCAGGGCCATATCTATAAGGCAAACGGCGGCGACATTCTCGATATCCTGGGGTTTATCGGCGACCTGGGCGCGGGCGCGTTTTACATCGTCTCACTTTCCCTGAACTGGGGACTGGGCGCGATTGCTCTGGCAACCGCCGACTATGGAACGAAGTTCATGATTGTTGCCGGCTTGCTCAACTTCATAGCGGTCGCCGACGCATATCACATCGCCATCGGAAAGAAGCAATGACGGTTCAACTCACCCATTTCAGCGCGGCTCTGGTGTTTGCCCTGTTCGCCTCGATCGTGTTTGGCATCACCCATCGCGAGAGCACTCGCGATATGGTCCGCTATGGCGTATATTGCTTCGCGATGTTTCTCGGCGGAGTCCTGATTGCAGGATGGGCGATGTGGCTGGTACGCAGATAGCTCTGGCTCATCAGATCAGTTTTCATCCTTGCCACACGAACGCGTCAAACACTCTTTTCGCTTCGAAATTCAATCGGTGGTAAAGCGCGACTGCCCCAGCATTTGCTTCGGTGACCGTTAGCGACAACATTGTGAATCCCCGCTTGCGGAGGTTAGCCGAGGTCGCGGCGAGCAGCGATTCGCCGATCCCGCGTCCCCGATATTCGGGCAGCACGCACACCTGCGTAACATGACCCACATCGCCGCGCACGCGCGAGCACAGAATGAGTCCTATCAGATTCCTCGCCCTGCGATCCACGGCCGCGAAGGAAGACTCGATATCGAACAAACCGCAGCCGGGAAAGCGAACGATGTTATTCAGAAAGCGCAGCGAGCCGGCGAGCGTGTGGTATTGATCGTTAATCTGGGCATCGACATGGCCACGATAAGCAGCGGTAATAACTGCGGCTGCGGGTTGATAATCGGCTTCCGTCCAGCGGCGGACTTCGACCTCCGGAGCCTTTGCCTGATGTTGCGGCGCAAACTTAATCAGCGGCAAGACCATGAAGAGCCGGGAATGTCTCTGAAATCCCTGATCGAGAAACGGGCGGGCCACGCTGCCGGTTTCGTGCGCCAGAAGTTGAGCTTCCACGCGATGAATGCCGGGGGACTGCTGCAACGTTTCAATCACGTGTGTCAGCAGCTTGATTTCCACTTCGCGGGGATTGGCGAGACGTCCGCCATTGGCCACAAAGAGATCGCCAACCACGCCTTTGCTGCCTTCATATACAAAAAAGCTGTAGCCGAAAATGCGCCCACGCTCGATGGCGGCATAACCGGGAAGAATTTTAGCATCGACGTAGCGGAGAATCATCTCCGCCGATCCGGTGTAATCCCACGAAAGCAAACT
>JASICF010000340.1 GCA_030044775.1 Candidatus Sulfotelmatobacter sp.
TTATCGGGCAACAGGTCGGGGGCGATCTCTTCGCCAGAGGAAAGCACAACCGCCCGTTCGATCACATTTTCCAGTTCTCGCACGTTGCCCGGCCACGAATGCGACATCAGCGGGCGCAAGGCTTCCGGCGTGATGCGCCGCACCGGGCGGTCGTTCTCCTCGGCATACTTCTTCAGGAAATAATCGACCAGCAGCGGGATATCTTCCCTGCGCTGCCGCAAGGGAGGGAGTTCGATCGTGATCACGTTCAGCCGGTAGAAAAGATCCTCGCGGAAGCGGCCTTCCCGCACGGCCTGCCGCAAGTCGACGTTGGTGGCGGCGATAATGCGCACATCCACCTGCATTTCCTGTACACCGCCCAGGTGCATGAACTTGCGATCCTGCAGCACGCGCAAAATCTTCGCCTGCGTATCCAGGCCCATGGAGGCGATTTCGTCGAGGAACAGCGTGCCTTTGTCGGCCATCTCGAACAGGCCCTTTTTCGACGCAATGGCGCTGGTGAATGCGCCCTTGACGTGGCCGAACAGAGTCGATTCAAGCAAGTCCGCCGGCATGGAACCGGTATTGACCGGCACGAACGGTCGCTCGCGCCGAGGCGAGTTAAGGTGCAGCGCCTTGGCAATAATCTCCTTCCCGGTTCCGCTCTCGCCTTGCAACAGCACGGTGGAACGGCTGTTTGCGACCTGCGCGACCAGGTCAAAAATTTTCAACATCGCCTCGCTTTTGCCGACGATGTTTTCGAAGTTGTAACGCTGCTTGAGAGCGCGCTTGAGTTGAACGTTCTCTTCTTCCGCTCTCCGCCAGCCCACCGCGGCGCGCACGTCGGCGAGAAGCTTTTCGTTGTCCCAGGGCTTTTGCACGAAGTTGGCGGCGCCGGACTGCATGGCCCGAACCGCATTCTCCACCGTGCCGTATGCGGTGATCATGATGACCGGCAGGCGGCTCTCATGCGCGCGAATCTCGGCCAGAATTTCCATCCCATCTCGCCCCGGCAACGCCAGATCCAGCAGGACCAGATCGAACGGATGCTCGCCGATTCGCTGCAGCCCGGCTTCGCCGCTGGCCGCGGTCTCAACCGCGAACCCCTCCATTTCGAGCAGGGTCTGTAAGGATTCGCGGATCTCCGCCTCATCGTCAATAATGAGCACCGCGCCCGACAGGCCGTGGCTTCCATTTATCAGGTTGTGCGAGACCAGCGCCGAATCAGACATATTCCGCCTTGGATGGGACTGCCTTTCTACTTAGAGGAAAATCCAGCGTGAAGGTTGTACCCGCCCCAGGCTGGCTTTCCACGCGAATCTTTCCGGAATGTTCCTGAATGATTCCGTAGGTGACCGACAGGCCAAGGCCCGTGCCACGCGGCTGCCCGCTGCGCGGCGAAGTCTTCGTGGTGAAGAACGGATCGTAAATGCGTCGTATGTGCTCCGGCGCGATGCCGGTGCCGGTGTCGGAAACTACAACGCTGACGCTGTTACCGTTGAGTGTGGCGACCCGCAACGTACCACCGTCCGGCATGGCATCTTTCGCGTTCAAAAACAAATTCAGGAAAACCTGCTGCAACCTGCCGGCATTGCCCTGAATCCGGGAAAGCGCCGGGGCAGGAATATTTTCCACCACGATCTTGCCGACTTTAAATTGGTGATCGAGAAGCGCCAGGGTCTCGGCGACGACTTTGTTTACATCTACGTCACTGATTTCCGTGCCGCTGGTACGCGAGAAGTTCAGCAGGTTATTCACGATCTCGGACGCGCGGAAGGTCTGCCGCGTGATCTTTTCCAGCAGCCCGGACTTTTGCGGATCGCCCTGCAGTTGCTTGGAGAGCATCTGTGTGTAGGAGGAAATCACCGCCAGGGGCGTATTCACTTCATGCGCTACCCCCGCCGCCAGCAGGCCGATGGAAGAGAGCTTGTCGGCCTGCGAAAGCTGAGCTTCCAGTTCCACCCGCTCGGTAATGTCATCCATGATGATGAGGCGGCCGATCACTTCAAACTTGCGCGTCACGAGCGGCGCCAGAGCTACATTCACCGTGCGCACTTCGCCGGCCGGGGTTTGCAAGCGAAATTTGTATAAATTGCGAATTCCCGGCTCGCGGCGGATCCGGTCGAACTCCTCGACAAACTCTGCGGGAAAAATCGCCTTAAGAGGCTGAGTCAGCGCCTGCCAGCGCGGCAGCGCATACATTACTTCCATCTGCGCGTTCCAGCTCTCAATCCGGTCTTGCATATCCAAAGCCATCACGCCGACGTTGATGGATTCGACGATGTTCTCGTTAAAGTCTTTGAGGCGCTCGTACTCGGCAGCTTTTTTCTGCAGCGACGCGTAGAGCTGCGAATTCTGAATGGCGATTCCCAGATAGCCGCCGAGCGTTTCCAGCAGTTCCATATCCTCGCTGGAGAGGAAGTCGCCTTTGCTCGTCTTGCCCAGGCCCAGCACCGCTATGGTTCTCTGTTGAGCATGGCATGGGATGTAGTAGTTCAAGTCGAGGCGCGCAATGGCTTGCCGCGCGTTTGCGGTCTCGCGTGGAACCTGATGCGTATTTTCGAAAAACAGGTGTCCTGCCTGCTGCGGCCGTGCCACGCTCAGAAAGGACAAATCGATATTACCCAGAGCCGAGATGCCAAACGATTTCGCCAGCACAAAAACCCCGGGTTCATCGCCCTCCAGAAATACCGCGATCAGATCAACGGCCAGCGTGTTGGAAAGGCGATCTACCAGGGAAGAGAGCAGCGTATTCAGGTTTGTCTCGGATCCCAGTTCGCGGCCGAACTCGAGCAACGTCCGCCGATAATCGTAGCGGGTCCGGTAGAAAAACTGGTC
>JASICF010000341.1 GCA_030044775.1 Candidatus Sulfotelmatobacter sp.
CCACTGTGCTCGATTCAGCGGATGACCAATGACGAATTCCCGTAATGCGCGTCGGCTTCGAAGATTCCGGCTTCGCCTCTTGGCCGTTCGAAGTGATGGGAGGTTGCATCTCATCCGCGAGGTCGGCATCGCTCGCTGCGTTTGTCTGGACATCCGGAGCGCTTTTGGGCATCGGTGACGTTGCAGCGGATTGCTCCGATTTGCTCGCTCCGTTCGATGGAGCGGCTGGCTTAGACAAGCCTGCTGCATTTCCCGGCCGGGTTGCAGAGATCACGAGACCTTTTGCAACCAATTGCAACTGTCCCTGTTTCAGTTCCCACCACAACACCGCGCCAAGGAGCGCGGCCAGCACAATCAGAAGCGAAACCAACGCAACCCCCGGATGACGCTTCGGCGAGGCCGCTGGCTTCCGACTGGCGGTGACTTGTTTCGGCGCTTCGACTGCTGGCTTCGGAGCCGGCAACGCAATCTCCGGCACAACCGGCTTTGGTGCAGCCGGTGTCGCTGGGACCGGCATCGCCGATTTTGCTGTCGCCGGTAGCGGCGCTAATTTTTCTTCGGCCGCTTGCGCTGCTTCCGCGAAACGGTCTTCATCCTCTGGTCTCAGAGCTGCCACGATCAGCTCGGCCAGCAGTTCCAGGCTGGCAACATCGCTGTCGTTGAAGCCAAAAGGTTCCACCGAGAACGCTTCCAGCAAACCAATCACGCGCCGCCGCCCGCACAATGGCACGGCCACCATCGACCGTGCTCCCAATCGTCGGCATGCCGGGAGATTTACCCGATCATCGGTTTCGCTATCGTCGCAGCGAATAACCTGTGCCGTGCGGAAGCAGGCTCCGGAAAATGCGGAATCCCGTTGGATACGCGCGCCCACATCCGGTTTCACGGTTCCGGCTGAGGCGCGCAAAACAATCTCCTGGTTCTCGGCAAGCGCGATTCCCAACCCGTCTGCGCCTGTGATTGCGATCGCCCGCTCAGCCACCAGTTGCAGCACTTCGTCGAGCACAAATTGCTCTTCTCTCGCAAACTCCGAGGTTCGAAGGGAGGTTCGGAGGGAGGTTGGCAGGGAAATCCGCGAGATTTCCTCGAATCCGCTTTGCCGCGCCGCCAGCGCTCTCCGCCGCCGCACTTGCTGGTGCATCGCGGAAAACGCCAGCAGCGCCTGCAAGGCATCGCTTCCGGAAGGCCGCAATTCGTGCTTCTGAAAAGCGGATTCGGCTGCGCCCGCAGGCACGGAGATTTCAGTCTGTGGCCACGGCTCGCGGCCCCGCACTGAATCGGAGCCCTCTTGCCGAGGCGGATTGGTTGGGGTGGTTACCATTTCTTAGCTACCTTTTAAAGATCGGGCGAACAAATATCGGGTGAACAAAGATCAGACGAATCAAAGATCAGACAACAAAGATCAGACAACAAAGATCAGACGAATAAAGATCAGACGAAAATCTCTTTCCAGGTGTTGCCGCCGCGCACTGCCGAATCGCCATTTCGGGCGCGAGTCAGAATTTTCCCTCCACCGCCGGTTTCGGCTTTGGCCCAGCTTTTTGCGGGGTTTAGTAGTAAGTTAGCCGGGTTTTTCGGTGATATCAACGATTCACCGGCATTCTTTCGACCATGAGCTTTCGTAAGCTCGCGATTTCAATCTTCACGTCACATCGCAGCGCTCACAAAAGCGCCGAAAAGTGGCCAGTTAGGCCTGACGGCACAACGAGCATGCACCCTCCCGAACCAGCACGGTTACTCTCGCTCGATTTCCGGCCGGGCATAGCATAAAGAAACTGGAGCCGTCTCTTGCTCCCGCGCAGAGTATGCTGGAAGCATCTTTTCCCGCTCGCCCAGTCCGCAGCCAGTACCGGCATGAGCTGCGCACTTTGACCTACCTCACTCTTGGCGATGGCAATGGCGGGATCATTCGAAATCTCAACCATGATGGAGCGGCGCTGCAAGTGGTTTCCCAGTTGCATCCGGAGCAGCAGGTGCGCATCCGGTTTCAATTGAAAGGTTCGCGCCAGCGTCCCTTCGGTGGGATGGAAGCCTGCGCACGGGTTGCTTGGGCAGATTCGACGGGAGCATGTGGCATCTCCTTCATCGATTTGCCGGCCCGCAACCGCAACCAGATCGATGAGTGGATACTTTTCGATCTTTTGACCTCCCTTGCGGCCTCGACCAATACTGCGGCTATTTTCAGGCCTTTTCCTGCGTCCGACGACCGCGACGAAAGAAGCGAAATCGACGAGAGCGACGGCCTGATTCTATCGGCCGCCTCGCGCCCCGCGATTCGACTCGAACCCGCGCCTCCGATGCCGGTCGAGCCGCTATCGATGCCCGCGCGTAAACCTGATTTATCGCCCGAAAATTTCTCGCCGCAACTTGGCATTGCCCGTCCCTCAGGGCGCACGCTCGCGCGCGCTGTGGACGGCCTCGCGATTACCGCAGGTCTTCTTTTATTTGTGGTGATCTTTCTCTCCATCGCTCATGAGGTTCCTGAGTGGCAGTTGAGCTTGATCCTGCTATTGCTCGCCGTGCCGTTCTTCGCCGGAGCATATTGGACTTTGTTTGCTTTATTCGGAGGACCAAGCCTGGGCGACCGTGTCGCGCAATCCGCCGAATTCATTGAACACCGGAAGGAAAGAAACTACCGAGACCGTTTCCGCTAGAGAGCTCTGATTCACTCGAGTTGTCATCCTGCGCCGGTGTTCTTTGCGCAGCGAAGATGTGTCCTGAGACGTGCAATGGATCTTGTGCGGGCCGCGCGTCAAAGTTCGCGCGTCAAAGTTCGCGCGTTTTGCCTCGTATTCTGATTAAAGCGCTCGGCTCAGCCAATGCAACTCAGTTCGCGAAATATTGCTGCGCCAGCCAGAGCCGCAGCGCCTGTTTCATCTGCGAGGGCATTTTTGCGAAGCGGATGCCGATGTTGCCAAGATTATCCGACCAGGCGACT
>JASICF010000342.1 GCA_030044775.1 Candidatus Sulfotelmatobacter sp.
CGTTTTCGAAATCATGCGCGCCCTGCACCGGGTTCTGCTCGATCAACCCCTGCGTGACAAAATGAAGGAGCGCAGTTACAAGCAGGCGGCCAAGTTCTCGTGGGAGAAATCGGTGCGCCGCATCATGGATGCGTATCGCGAAGTTGTCGGCCAGACGGGCAGGGCGAATAATTCCGGCAGAAGGCGTCGAGCCGAAAAAAATGCAACCGAAGGTGTGGCGTAATACGTCGCCGCACCCATCGCGAGCCAGTTGGATTCTGAGCGAAAGCCGTGCTATTTCACCAACGGCTGGCCTGGCGAGGCGATCGAGAGCTTATGCAGTTTGGCTGTGATACGGCTACGTTCACCATCGTTCTGCGCTGCTGTGAGGCGTTTGCGAAGGATCGTGATCTTATGGTGACGTGTGCGACGCCGGCGAATTTCCGGCCGGCGGCTGGGTGCTGACATGTATGCGCTCCTGAATCGAATTTTGGAAACCTGCGGCGGCTGGTCCGTACAGCGAATTCTTTCCGCCGGTTTGTAGATTGTATCAATTGATTCGGTAGTCGGCTTGATCGGCCAGATAATCCATCCGGCCGAAGAACGGCTTGTCGTTCGGCAAGCTGAGTCGCGGCTGCCAGGGACACAAGACCGGACTTCGCTATGCCTTGGTCATGTTTGCGGCTGACCAGCTCCTGACAAATTCCCCCAGCCGGTCGAGGGCGTCGGGAAATCTTTCGGTCATCGCCGCAAAACCCAGGCGGAAATGCGACGGCTCTTCGAAACAATCCCCGGGCGCGAGCAGGATGCCCTGTTCTGCTGCCTCCCGGCAAAAAGCCCGGCTGTTCTCTCCGCTAACCAGCCATGGAAAAGCGGTCATTCCGCCGCGAGGAGCGACCCAACCAAGTGTCTCGCGATGCTCCAACATGAAGGTGTCAACCAGCCGAAGGTTTTGGGTTGCGATTTGCTGAGTTTTTCCGAGCACGATGTTCCGATGTCGCATTGCGATTTCGGCCAACATTTCTCCCGCGGTGTTGTTTGTAATCGAAAAATAAGCGCGCGCATTCCAGTAGCGCTCGCGGCGTTTGGGATCGTGTTCGATCATCCATCCGGTCCGCACTCCAGACAAAGGAAAAGCCTTCGAGAAATCGTGGATGACAGTAGCGTGCGGCAGGCGGGCAGCCGATTTGGTCGCCGGTCCGTGATAGATGGGGTGGTAGACCTCATCGCTGACAAGTTGAATTCCACGGGAGGACGTGAACTCGTGCAAGCCGTCAAGCTCCTCATCGCTGATGGTGGCGCCGGTGGGATTGTGAGGGCTGTTCAACAGGATCAGCTTGGTGTTGCGATCCGCCAGTCGCTTGATTTCCTCCGGGTCGATGCGGAAGTCGTTCTCCTTGCGAACCGCGTAGTAGCGGGTCTCGAGCCTGAGGGATTCGGGCAAGGCAGAAAATGGCGGATAGCCGGGTTGCGGCAGGATGACGTTGGCTCCAGGTTCCGCGGCCAGCCAAAAGAGAATGAGCAGAGCTTCGGATGCGCCAGTCAGAATCTGAACTGCATCAAAATTTACTCCCTGCATCTCGGCAATTGCTGCGCGTAAACCGTCGGCTCCCGCAGGACGACCGTAAACCACTTTGTGATTGAGAAAGCGTTCACGCTCTTCATCGCTGGCGAGGCTCAGAATCTCGTTCAGAGTCCAGACTGGCCCGGTACTTGCAGCCAGGTTGAACTCGGTGGTGTGTTCGTAGTTGTCGAGCCACATGTCCAGAAGGAAGGGTTTCAACTGCATGTCGCACCTCGACGTGTTAGATCAAGCTGCCGGCGTGATAGCGTCACAAAAATTTGCGGGCTGGAAGATTGCAGGGGCAGGCGAGACTAGAGATGTGGCAGCCGGACCTATAAGCCGAATTCTGTCCGCCGGATTGCTCCGGCGGGACGGTCATTCCTCTGGGCCGCGCATTACTGCGCGGCTCTAGCGACCTACCCGAAGGTTTGACGCACCGAGCCGGCACGTTCCCGCCCATTCTCGAAGCCCCTTCAGAGAAAGCATTCATAGTCAGAATGCTTCCGCGAAAACCGGCGGGGCGTCCAGAATGGGCGGGATTCCTCCCTATTTGGTCTTGCTCCGTGTGGGGTTTGCCCTGCCCGCCACATTACTGCGGCGGCGGTGCGCTCTTACCGCACCTTTTCACCCTTACCCCGCCCATTCTCGCGAGGACTCGTCAACAATTGCGGTCCTTGCCAGAATGGGCGGGGCGGTATGTTTTCTGTGGCACTTTCCGTCGAACGAGTTTGAATTCGTCCTCCCGGATGTTATCCGGCACACCGCTCTGTGGAGTTCGGACTTTCCTCCCCGCCCATTCTCGTGACCCTGCTGACTCGCATATGCGCGATTCCGCTACCAGAATCGCACTCGAGATCACCAGAATGGGCGGGGCGACCGTCCGGTCCAGCTGCCTACTCAGTAATTATATGCGACAGGCCTCGGATGGCATGTCGGAGTTTGACATATCGAGCAGCACCTTCCACGTGTCATCGGCTTGTCTTTCCCAAACCATCAGATATTTGCCCTTGTCGAAGAACAGTTTTCCGCGCGCCGGACGGAACCTCATCTCGTAGGAGCCGCTGGTATAGCCTAATTCGCCGGAGCGGGCGACCCTCGCTTGCTTCGCGTGCCAGACGATGTCATAGTCCTCGAGTTGGAAGGATTGCGCGATGAATTTCTCGAGGGCACGCGCTCCCGTCAAGAGCGGACGATTAGGCACGAGCATAGCTCCATTCTTTGCATAGAAAGCGGCGGCCGCCGCGGCATCTCTTGATTGATAGGCCTTAAGCCACGCCGCGTCGGCGGCAAGGAGAGCCTTCACTCGCGCCTCGTTCCCGCTTGTCTTGGTTTTCGTTGTCCCTGGCGCAGTCGCGTTTTCGCCCGGCGGGACGCGGCGGAATTTGGAACTGCGTAATTTTGGACTACGCGGCATGACCTGCCATTTCCCTTTACTGAGGCGGCAGTCTATCATTTTTATTCACCGCGCTGTTTAAGCCGCGAAAAGGCGAATTCATGCACATTCTCGAAGCCGTTCGGATTGCTTTTCAGTCGCTTTGGGTGAACAAGCTTCGCTCCGTGCTTACGTTGCTTGGAGTAGTCATTGGAGTAGCGGCCGTCATTGCTGTGGTCACTTTTGTTTCCGGCATCAACGACTATGTTGCGCAGAAAATCTTCAACCTAGGCGCGGATGTTTTCCTGATCTTCAAGGTTTCCCCGGCGGTAACCAATGTCGATCGCTATCTGGAGGGCGAGAAGCGCAAAGATTTGACCGTGGAGGATTATCAGGCTGTGGCCGACGCCTGCCGCCACTGCGATCTGATTGCCGCCTCGTCGCTCAATACGACCGGCCATGTGAAATACAACGAGCAGTCGATCAGCGACACCTTTATTCGCGGGATCACTCCGGGATATGCCACGATTCTTGACATCGATTTGAGCTCCGGCAGAATGCTGAACGAGACGGATGTGGATAACCATTCGCCGGTGGTGATCATCGGCAACGATATTGTTGAGCACCTTATGCCCGGCATCGATCCGCTGGAGAAAGAGATTCGTATCGACGGCTGGACCTATCGCGTGATCGGCGTGGCAAAGAAAAAAGGATCGACGCTCGGGCAGAGCGCCGATAACTTCATTCTCATGCCGTTGACTTCTTGCCTGAAACAATACGGGTCGCACAACAACAGCCTGCGAATCGCAGGCAAAGCGGCGAGCGGCGGAGTTTCGCTGGAGGAGGCAATCGATGAATCTCGCGCCGCACTTCGCGCGCACCGGCACGATCAACCCGGCGGTGATGATAGTTTTGACATTGAAACCAACGGCAGCCTGCTGGGCATCTGGCAGAACTTCAGCCAGACTTTTTTTATTGCAACGATCGGGATCGCATGTATTTCGCTGGTCGTGGGCGGGATTGTGATCATGAACATCATGTTAGTGGCGGTCACGGAGCGAACCCGGGAGATCGGAATCCGCAAGGCTCTGGGGGCGAGGCGGGGGGATGTGCTGCTGCAGTTTCTAATCGAGTCGGTAACCCTGGCGCTAACCGGAGGCGCTCTCGGCGTTTTGTTTGGAGTGGCGATCGCGTTGACGGTTACGGCATTGATCGGAATGCCTTCCTCGATCAAGATGTGGGCGGTCGCGGCGGGACTGATTGTGTCAGCGAGCGTTGGGGTGTTTTTTGGGGTTTATCCCGCACGAAAGGCGGCGCGACTGGATCCCATCGTGGCGTTGAGATTCGAGACGTAAGAGTTCGCAACCAGGGGATTGGGCGATTCAGGCCGGCCCGGAGTTTTAAATTTGTAAGTTACCAGATTACCCAATTACAAATCGCTTGCATGATCCACAAAGAAGAATTCGCGGAGATCGTGCAGATGGCTACGGACACCATCCGCACGAACAAGATGCGCTCGTCGCTCACGGTGCTGGGCATTGTGATCGGAGTGGCAATGGTAATCGGGGTTTCGTCGATCGGGCGAGGGCTCGACGAGAACGTGCGCGATGTGGTCTCGAGCGTCGGATCCGACAATATTTTTGTCTATCATCTCGATCCGCTGACCTTTACGCGCCCAACCGAAGAAATGCGAACCCGCAAGAAACTGACCTTCGAAGATGAAGAAGCGATCAAGTTGCTGCCGCACGTGAAGAAGGCCTCGGCCGGGCTGCGCTTTTTCCGTCCAGAACTCGGGGTGGGCACGTACGCGGTGAAGTATGGGGACCGCAAAGTCAAAAACACGATTCTTGAAGGCGACACCGCCTCGGTCAAGGATGTTTATGACCTGCCCATCGCCTTGGGGAGATGGTTTGCCGAGGTTGACGATCAACGCCATGCGACGGTAATTGTTCTCGGTCACGACACGGCAGAAGAACTCTTCCCGATGGAGAATCCCTTGGGGAAGGAGATCAATATCGAGGGCCGTCTATTTGTCGTGATCGGGACATTACAGAAGTTGAAATCGGTTTTTGGAGGCGGCAAAGACCCAAATGACAACCGGATTTTTTTCCCGTTGACGACGTTTAGGACGCTTCACCCTGAGATTAAAGATCACTGGATCAGCGCTAAAGCCACATCTCATGACGATATGCCCAAGGCCATGGACGAAATTCGCGAATTGTTGCGGCGCCGGCGCAAGGTACCTCCGGACAAGCCCGACAATTTTGCTGTTCTCACGTCCGATTCGATCAGCGACGTTTGGAACCAGCTCACCGGCATGTTGTTCATCGGTGTGTTTGCGATTTCAAGCGTGGGGTTGCTGGTCGGCGGGGTAGGAGTGATGAATATTATGCTGGTCAGCGTGACCGAGAGGACCCGCGAAATCGGCGTGCGCAAGGCGATTGGCGCGCGCAAGCGGGATATTCTTCTGCAGTTCACTCTGGAAGCCATCATTCTTACCGCCGTCGGAGGGATCATCGGAATATTGTTCGGAGCTCTGATTGTTTGGGTAATTCCTGCGTTGTGGCCGGCCTTGCCCGCGCGAATGTCGGCCTTTTGGGTTATGTTTGGTTTCACCACGGCGGCAGGCGTCGGCCTGCTTTTCGGCATTTATCCCGCATGGAAAGCGGCGAATCTCGATCCGATTGAGGCGTTGCGTTATGAATAGGATCCCCGTTCCCGCATGACGTACGCCATCCTCAGAGTCATTCAAATCATCGCGGCCGCTGGAGTGGTATCGAGTTCCTTCTATTACCTGCTCTGCCTGTGGAGCGCGTCGAAGTTTGCGCATGCTACCAACTCGCGGAGCGGATCCTTCCTCCCGCCGGTTTCGATTCTGAAACCGCTCAAAGGCATTGATCCCAAAATGTATGAAAGCTTCCGGAGTCACTGCCTGCAGGATTATCCAGAACACGAAATCATTTTTGGCGTGAGTGATGCCAATGATCCCGCTCTCCAACCCGTGAAAGAGTTGATGGGTGAATTTCGCGCCGGAATGATTTCGTGGGTCGTGTGTCCGGAAGTTCTGGGTACGAATCTGAAGGTTAGTAATCTCGCGCAGATGCTCGACGCGGCGAGGCACGACTATCTGGTCGTCAACGACAGCGACATTCGGGTGGAGACTGATTACTTGCGCCGCATCGTCGCGCCCCTGACGGATCCGCAAATTGGAATGGTTACCTGCCTTTATCGCGGAGTGGCCGGTTCAACTCTTGGATCACGGCTGGAATCGCTGGGAATCAGTACCGATTTCTGTGCTGGCGTCCTGACGGCAAAACAATTGGAGGGAGGAATCCGATTCGGGTTGGGTTCGACGCTGGCCTTTCGACGCGCGGATTTGAAGACCATTGGAGGGTTTGAATCGATCGTTGATTATCTCGCGGATGATTACGAACTTGGCAAACGTGTTGCCGATCTCGGGCTCGAGGTGCAGCTCTCCGGCGTAGTCGTGGAAACATTTCTTCCCGCCTATAGCGTGCGGGATTTTCTCGCGCACCAGATGCGTTGGGCGCGTGGCATTCGAGATGCGCGTCCGGGTGGGCACTTCGGCCTGATTTTCACCTTCGGGATTTTCTGGGCGCTGGTCAGCGTGGCCGTAAGCCAAGGCGCGATGTGGTCGTGGGGAGCCCTGGGGGTTGTTCTGGTCCTTCGCCTGGCAGTCGCGTTCACAATCGGATGGAGGATTTTGCGTGACCGTCAAGTATGGAGATATTGCTGGATGATTCCGCTGCGTGATCTCATTGCGGTCGCAATATGGATTGCCAGTCTCGGCGGGCACCAGGTGATTTGGCGGGGAGAGACATTCGAACTCAAAGAAGGGAAACTCAAGCGCGTGCAGAGCTAGCAGCGAAAGGACGCGTCGCTTTGTGGCGGCGCATTCGCAACCCCATTGTGTTTGTGGTCGAGCACGGTCCGAACTTTCTTGGCGAGTTGATTCAAGGTGAAGGGCTTTTGGAGGAAGTTGCTCTCGGCTTCGAACACCTTGTGATCCACCACGGTTTCGCCGGGATAGCCGGAGAGGAAAAGAAGTTTGGTATCCGGGTGCAGCTTTTCCAGTTCGCGCGCCAGCTCGCCACCGCTCATCTGTGGCATCACGACGTCAGTGACCGTTAGGTGAATGGGCGAGGAATGAGTGCGGGTAATCGATAAAGCCTCGAGACCGTTTTGCGCTTCGAGTACGGTATAGCCGCGGAGGCTGAGAAATTCGACAGCCGCGCGGCGCAGCGAACTCTCATCTTCCACGAGCAGCAAAGTCTCAGTACCGCTGAACTTTTCGTTCTCGACGATTTCTGCGGCTGCCGGCGTTGCTGGCCTGTCAGGAACGCACGGCAGGTAGATCTTAAACGTGGTGCCCAACCCCGGCTCGCTATAGACCCAAACAAAGCCATGATTCTGTTTGACGATGCCGTAGACGGTGGCGAGGCCGAGCCCTGTACCCTTGCCCGAGGGTTTGGTGGTGTAGAAGGGCTCGAAGATGTGGGGCAAATGTTCCGGAGGAATGCCGCTGCCAGTATCGGTTACGGTGATCACCGCATATCTTCCGGTCGGAATGATGGCGCGTTTGCGATCAACATACTCCTGATCGAGTTGCACGTTGGAAGTCTGGATGGTGCACCGGCCTCCTTGTGGCATGGCATCGCGGGAGTTGGCGGCGAGGTTCATAAGGATCTGCTCGATCTGTGTCGGATCTAGACGGACTCTGCCCAAATCCGCGCCCGGCTGGAACACCAGCTCAATGTCCTCCCCGATGAGACGGTGGAGAGTTTTAACGATGGAGCCGACAACCGGATTTACATCTGCAACACGCAGCGCCTGCGGCTGTTTGCGCCCGAACGCCAACAACTGCCGGGTTAGCTCGGCCGCGCGATGGGCTGCCGAGAGAATTTCCTGAACCCGGCTCTGCGCAGGGCTGGTTGCCGGGATGGAATCGAGAGCCAGTTCCGAGTAACTGGTGATAATCGTAAGAAGATTGTTGAAATCGTGAGCGACGCCCCCCGCCAGACGGCCAATCGCATCCATTTTTTGAGATTGGACGAGTTCGGCTTCAATCCGCAGGCGCTCGGTAAGGTCGCGGCCGTTATAGACGCGATGGGTGATCTTGCCATCGGCACGGTAAATGGGACTGACACTTTCTTCGGCGTAGTAAACTTCGCCATTTTTCTTTCGCTTCACCGCGAGGCTGCGCGTTCCATCCGATGCACGAATGGTTTCCCATAGTTCGCGATATAACAGGGGCACCTGGAGCTCGGAATTCAGAATGACCTGGTTCTCACCCATGATCTCCGTCAAAGAATAGCCCGTAATGTTTTCGAGAGCGGGGTTGACGTATTCGATGATGCCTTCGCCATTCGTTACCAGAATAGTATCGGCAGAGTTCTCCACCGCACACGATAATTTGCGCAACGATTGTTCGGCCGAGTGGCGCTCTTGCTGGGTGGAGCGCAGGCGAAGAGCGCAGCGAATGGTGCGGACCAGATTCGCCCCGTTGAGCTGGGAACGATCCACGCAGTCGTCCGCGCCGGACTGAATGATTTCGGCGACGGCTTTCTCGTCGGCGTTCTCGGTGAGGATAACGAAGGGGACGGCGCCCCTGGAGTGTACGAATTCGGACAGGAGGTTAGTGGCGGCGGCATCTTCTGTTTCGTGTTGAAGCATGACCAGCCCGTAGTCGCTGTGCCGCAGCATCTCTTTGGCCTCCTTGACGGACCTGGCGTGATCGAGATGGGCGCAGAGAGAAGTCCGATTGCGCTCCAGGATTTCCCGGATGAGAAAAAAATCCTCCTCCTGGCTGCCCACGAGCAGCACACGTAAGAGCGCAAGTGCGGGTTTGGCGATGGTTGACAATCGTATTGTTGCGTACTTCCTTCACATCGAAAGGTCTGCAACAGCAAGTTGTTCCCGCTGAAGGCGAGACAACCAATGAAGTGAAGTGAGAATCCCAAAATAGCAGCGGTTTCGTTTTGGGCTGGGGGTTTCAGTTTTTTTCGTCACTCAGGGACTCAGACAAAATACTTCTGAGCGTTGTCAGCCGCTAACCAATCGCCATCTGGTACGTCAGACCTAAAAGCTCTGGAAAGCAAGGACGGGTCTGGGAATCCGTGAAATTCACGGAACAAGGGCGCGGGCTGCAGCGTACTAGTTAAGGGAAGCTTATGCGCAACGACAGATTCGAGTCACCGGAGGAACAATGCAGTTGGAACAGAATGTGATCGGTATGACAGCCATCCCTAGTATGAAGCCTATTCCCAACAACGGCAGCGGTCATGTGGAGCAGGTCGTCCGGCAGGCTCACGAAGAGCTGCGCGAACTTCTACGCCAACGGGCCGAGGTCATGCGGCGCATCGGCACTATCAAGCAAACGATTGCTGGGCTGGCTAATTTATTCGGCGATGAAGTTTTGAGTGACGACTTGCTGGAGCTTCTGGACCGGAAAAGCTGTGGACGGCAGCCCGGCTTCACCAAGGCTTGCCGCTTGGCCTTGATGGAGGCCAAACGCGCGCTGACGGCGCGAGATGTGTGTGACTGCATTCAGCAGAGAGCGGCGACGATGCTGGCTCGCCACAAGGATCCCATGGCGTCGGTGACTACTGTGCTCAATCGTCTGGTAGCTTATGGCGAAGCTTCGCCGGTGATTCTCGAAAGTGGACGCCGCGCCTGGAAGTGGGTAGCGGAGCCTGAGGCGGAACTGGGCGCGGAATTGCCGATCACCGCCCACCAGTAGCAGAAACCGGTTTCATAGTATTTACTTCGGTGAAATGAACGAGTGGTGGTTGCGCGGAAGTTATGCGCCTGCACGCCTGAAGTGCAGGATTTCCCTCGACGCGCGCAGCGCCTTAGTTCAGTCGTAGTGATTCCTCCCATCCTTTCTATTCACGGTACTTCGGTAACTCGATCCAGCACTTTAGGAGAGATATCCTAAACCCATTCTGCGCATGATTTAACCTGCTCGGCTGATTACCGAAGGCAGGCAGTCGTCCGGGGGTGAGGCACGGGACTTATGTCTACGAAAATCGGACACTTCGAAATTCTCAGTGAACTTGGGAAATCCGCGACTGGCGCGGTGTATAAAGCAAACGATACACAGAGCGGCCAAACCGTAGCATTGAAGGTGATTCAACTCTCCGCGTTTGGCGAGCGCGCCGGCGAACTCGAACAATGCTTGTCGGCCGAGGCCGAGAGTACCAAGGGGCTCAGCCATTCCAACCTCGTTCCCGTATTTGGCGCGGGAAAAATTGATGGCCAGTTCTGCGCCGCCATGGAATACATCCAAGGCAACAGCATCGCGACCATGCTGTCGCGCAAAGAAGGATTTTCGATTTGGGACCTGCTCGATATTGGCAGGCAGGTGTGCAACGGCCTTGATTACGCGCGCTCCCTTAACGCCGTCCACTACAGTTTGGAGCCGGCGAAGATCATGTGCGGCTGGGATGGGACCGTCAGAGTTCTGGGGTATGGGTTGTCGAGCGTGGGCAAGTTTACGGATCAAATGGCGGATGTGCCTCTCATTTTGCATTACATGTCGCCAGAACAAGTGCGTGGAGAGACGGCGGATGCGCGCTCGAATCTGTTCAGCCTGGGCGCGATGTTTTATGAAATGGTGACCGACAGCATGGCGTTCAACGGTACGGATGCTGCGTCGCTTCGCCAATCGATCCTCGAAGATACGTTGCCGGCTCCCGCGCTGGTCAACCAGAAGGTTCACCCCGTGCTGAGTGAACTGATTATGAAGGCGCTGGCCAAAGATCCGGCGCAGCGCTATCAAACTGGCCGGGAGATGTTGGACGATCTGGAAAAATGCAAAGAATCCAAACCTCAGGCGGGTAAAAAGGCACCGGTAAAAGGGACCGTTGTTCCCGATGCCGTGAAAGCCGCGAATCAGGCGAAATTCGTGGGCGCCCCAGCGGCTCCCGCGGCAAAGCCGGCAAGCGCGCCCCCTCCGCAGCAGCCGCAGAATCAGCCAATGCAGATGAAGCCCGGCGCTGCCGCAACTCCAGGGAAAGTGGCAGCTGCTGCCTCGGTGGGCGGACGGGTGGGGTCGACACCGCGCCCCCAGAGTCCATTGGCGGCTTCGACTACTCGCCAGGGCTTCGGCGCGCCCCCGGCACCTTCCATGTCCTCGTCTGCCGCAGCCGAGCCTGCGGTCGAGGAACCGCAGACGCAAGCTCCCAAGATTGCGGTGGATCCCATGATGGCCGAGGGCCCCGCGCGGAACAGCGGCGGCGTCAGTTTTTCGGAGATGACAGAGTTGCCGCCGCTCAAAGAAGTTTATATTCCACCTCCGCCTTCTTCTCATGAAGAACCCGTGGGTCTAGCCCCAAGCGTGCCCGGCTATATCGCTGCCGAACCGGAGAAACCGAAAGTTCAAGCTCGCGAAGCCGCTCAAAAGGCGATCAAAGAAATCAAAAGCGTACCGCCGCAGTTGATGATTTACTCGATCGCCGGCGCTGCTGTCGTGATTCTGATCATCGCCGTTGCGCTGGTCTGGCACGTGAATAGTTTGAATAACGACGGCGATTCGACAGCTCCAGTTGCGACCCAAGCGCCGCAACCTGCACCGGCCCAACCGGTGGCGCAGAGCCAGCCAGTCCAGCCACAGGAGGTTCAACCTCAGGCAGTCCAGCCCGAGCCGACCCAGGATCAGGCTCCTCAACCTGCTGCGGTCCAGCCTGAGCAAGCGGATGTTCAGCCAGCTGCTCCAGAAGTGGAAGAAGAGCCGGCACCCGCTCCCAGCCTTGCCGCAACGCGAAAAGGAAAGAAAGCCGGCAAACGGAAAGCCGCGGTCGCCGCGGGTATAGTCGTACCGGGGCAGATGACGATTGATTCGGTTCCCCAAGGCGCTCAAGTGCAAGTCGATGGAAGAAGCGATGTGTCCTGGGTGACGCCGTTGACCCTCTCGGGTCTTTCTCCCGGACAGCACCGGGTTACGGTGACTAAAGCTGGTTTTTCCGCGGACAGCCGCGTGGTTGACGTCACCTCTGGCAGCAAATCTTTCGTGCAGACACGCCTGTCGCAGATGGTGGCGACCCTGGCGGTCTCCAGTACGCCTGCCGGAGCGAGCATCTACATCGATGGCAAGAACACCAGCCGGGTGACGCCGGCGCAAGTCCCGGTGAGCCAGGGACAGCACCAGGTGATGCTGCGTAAGACTGGCTACATTGACGAGACTACAACCGCACAATTCAATCTTGGACAGACAACCAACGTTGCGCCGACGCTGCGAGAGCTCGGCAATGTCGATGACATCCGGACAGTTGGAAAAATGAAGCGCCTGTTCGGCGGCAAAGAAGCTGCCGGCATGGGTATGGTCAGCGTCAGGACGCAGCCTAAAGGTGCGCAAGTCGCCGTGAATGAACACATGCTCGACAAAGAATCGCCAGTTGAATTCATGCTCGATCCCGGCAATTACGTCATCGACATTACGCTCACCGGCTATGCTCCGATCCATAAGGTGATCACTTTGGACCGAGGCGATAAGGCCGTAATCGACGAGACCATGCAGCGGCAATAGCTTTGCTTCT
>JASICF010000343.1 GCA_030044775.1 Candidatus Sulfotelmatobacter sp.
TAATATCGGAGCTGCGCGAGCTCGAGTGGACTGCGGTAAAGGTCACGCAATACGGCCATGGGATTTGCTCAGCAAACGGAGCACCTTGCGATTGTGCGACCAACGATCACGCATGGGCAGTGTTGGAAGAGAAAGACCGCCGCGGAGACTCGGACAGTTCACGCTTTCTCGCGGCCGGCGCGGTTTGCGCGCTCTGGGTCCGCACCGAGCAGGGAAGGCTTGCCGAGGCGATG
Organism: Candidatus Sulfotelmatobacter sp.; assembly: GCA_030044775.1. Classification (GTDB taxonomy): domain Bacteria; phylum Acidobacteriota; class Terriglobia; order Terriglobales; family Acidobacteriaceae; genus Sulfotelmatobacter. The sequence goes on from JASICF010000343.1 coordinate 234, forward strand.
CCCGCGCTTAGGCAGCGGCTCGAACAGTCGCGCAACGTGATTCTGGAATCGAACAGTGTGATGAAATTCCTGCGGCCGGATCTGTATCTGACCGTGCTCGATCCTGGCAACGAAGATTTCAAAGAATCGGCGCGGGAATTTCTCGATCGCGCCAGCGCCGTCATCATGCATCGCGGTGCAAGCGGCGACGACTTGCGTTGGCAACGCCTTTCGCTCAAGCCGGTTGCCAACCGGCCGGTGTTTCGCATCAGTCCGCCCCCTTATGTAACCCCCGAAATCTTGGAATTCGTGCGCAGCCGGATTGGAGCCGACAGAAAACGAGAACCGGCGACTCACCGCTGACCACTGGTTTGTTATTCTTCCCCGTGCGGCAAATTCATTCCAGCGCCTGGGTGCTGATTCTTCTTTCGTCATTCCTGCAGGTGCTCATCTTTCCGCTTCCTGGACTTTACTTCCTTTCGTGGCTTGCTTTTGCGCCGCTCATCGTCGCGTTGCTGCGAACGGAGGCGGCGGGAGCGCTTGAGATCGCGGGTTTGCCTAATCTCGTACCAGCGAAGCCGTTGCAGGCTTTTGCACTCGCGTATCTGTCAGGAATTCTCTGGTACGCGGGTACGTGTTATTGGATTTACGACACGATGCATCAATACGGAGGCCTGACTCCGCCATTCGCCTTGCTCGCCCTGGTTTTGTTCTGTTTGTATCTGGGTCTTTATCACGGCGTTTTCGGCTTGCTGGTGAGCTTGTGCGTGAGCCGCGGACGGGATTTGCGCAGAGCATTAGTCGCCGCTCCTTTTCTGTGGGTCGCGGTGGAACTTGCGCGGGAACGGATTACCGGGTTTCCCTGGAACCTGCTTGGCACTGCGCAAGTAAACAATCTTTCACTTACGCGGATTACAACCCTCACCGGCGTCTTCGGTATTTCCTTCGAAATCATGCTTGTCAACGTGGCGCTCGCGGCCGCATTTTTGGTTCCAAGAAAGAAACGTAGCACCCTGCTCGCTGCCTCGTTGGCGGCCGCACTCGTGCTGCAAGTAGGCGCTCTGGTAGATGCCCCGGCGCTCCCGGCCAATCGCAAGGCGTTGTTGTTGCAGGAGAATATTCCGGTGGATCAAGGCTGGACGCGCGACACATTCGAGCGAACCCTCAGAGAATTGACCGCACTCAGTGTGAAGAGCACCGGCGCTGAAAATCCTGCCACCGCGGAATCGAAGTCCGCCGGCCTGATCGTCTGGCCCGAGTCGCCGGCCCCCTTCTACATCGGAGATCCTTTTTTTCGCGATTCTTTAAGCAAGCTCGCGCTCGAAACGCAAAGCTGGGTAGTGACGGGAGCGATTGGAAGCGAACCGATACAAAACGGCGCGACCGCCGCGACAGTATTTAACTCGGCAGCGCTCATCAATCCTTCAGGCGAGTGGACTGCTCGTTACGACAAAGTGCATCTTGTGCCGTTCGGCGAGTATCTTCCGTTTCCGAGCATCTTCGCGTTCGCGGGAGGATTGACCAAAGAAGTGGGACAGTTCGAAGCCGGCAAATCGCGCGCGCCGCTCGAGGCCGGAGGCGCCAACCTTGGAGTCTTCATCTGTTATGAATCAGTATTTCCCAGCGAAGTGCGCCAGTTTGCCGACAGTGGGGCGCAAGTGTTCGTGAATATATCGAACGATGGATGGTACGGCGATAGCGGCGCCTACGCCCAGCACCTGAATCAAACGCGCATGCGTGCCATCGAGAATAACCGCTGGCTGCTCAGCGCGACCAACACGGGTGTGACCGCATCGATTGATCCCTACGGTCGCGTCGTCGCCCGGCTCCCGCGCAAGCAACGGGAGGCATTGCTCGCGCCTTATGCCCTCACCTCAGTAACCACGTTCTATACGCGCCACGGCGATTGGTTCGCTTGGCTGTGTGCGATAATTTCTGCAGGGGTTTTGCTCACCCGTTTTGTGGACCGCAACAAGGCAAAGACATCAGCATGAATCAGGAACTGGAACAGCAGTACGCACTGTTAAGCAAGAAGGTCCATGAACTCCGGGAGTATCTTTGACGCGGAAAAGCTTCGTCCGCAACTAGCCGAAATTGAAAAGCAAGCCGCCGACCCTGATCTGTGGTCGAATCCGCAGCGTTCGCAGCAGGTGATGCGCGAAAAAAAGCGCCTGGCACACCTGCTCGCGACCGATGCCGACCTGCAGCGCCGCGGCGATGACATTTCGGCTTACCTCGAACTTTCCAAGGAGGGGGAAAACGTCGAGGGAGATTTGCAGCGTGAAATTTCGTCACTGCGCGATACCGTCGACAAACTCGAAACGGAAACTCTTCTTTCTGGCGAAAACGATCCGTTGAATGCGATTGTGACGATCCATCCGGGCGCGGGCGGAACGGAATCGCAAGACTGGGCTGACATGTTGTTGCGCATGTATCTGCGCTGGGCCGAGCGTCAGGGATTTGAAACGGTTCTCTACGACTATCAGCCGGGCGAAGAAGCAGGCCTGAAATCGGCTACGTTCGCCGTGAACGGGGAATACGCGTTCGGTTTGCTTAGCAGTGAGATCGGCGTGCATCGGCTGGTGCGTATTTCTCCTTTCGATCAGGCCAAGCGCCGCCATACCTCATTTGCCAGTGTTTTTGTTTCCCCGGAGATCGACGAAAGCATTGAAATTGTGATCAAGCCGGAGGAAATTCGCGTTGACACCTACCGTTCCAGCGGCAAGGGCGGCCAGCACGTGAATACCACCGATTCGGCAGTGCGAATCACGCACATCCCCACCGGATTGGTGGCGAGCTGCCAGAACGAACGTTCGCAACACAAAAACCGGGAGCGCGCCATGAGCATGTTGCGTTCCAAACTTTACGAATTCGAAATGGAGAAGAAGCGCGCCGCGACCAAGAAAATCGAGGATTCAAAGCTCGACAGCGATTTCGGTTCGCAGATTCGCTCCTATGTGCTTCAGCCCTATCGGATGGTCAAGGACCATCGCACAAAAGCCGAAGTGGGCGATGTCGATCGCGTTCTCGACGGCGATCTGCAGCCATTCATTCGCG
>JASICF010000344.1 GCA_030044775.1 Candidatus Sulfotelmatobacter sp.
ATCCTTGCTGCCACCAATATCGATATACCGCAGGCCATCGCCACCAAGAGGCTGCGGGAAGACCTTTACTATCGACTGAACGCTTTCACTCTGCAGTTGCCTCCGTTGCGCGAACGCAAGGAGGAAATTCCGGTTTTGCTGAAACAGTCCATGACAAGGATGGCCGAGAGCTATGCGCGGCCTCCTCTTCCTCTGACTCCGCAGCTTCTCGAAGCGTGCCAGACCTATAACTGGCCTGGAAATTTGCGCGAGTTAAATAACTTCCTGAAGCGCTATCTGATTCTTGGGGACGAGCGCCTGGCCGCGGCCGAGTTGCAGCCTCGCCACGACGGAAACGGCGGCCATGCGGCCGCGGCTCATTCCGAAGCAGGAGCGAAAAGCGATACTGGAGGCGGGTTGAAATCCCTGGCTCGTTCTGCAAAAGACGAAGCTGAAGGGGAAGCGATCCGGCAGGCCTTGGAGCAAACCAACTGGAACCGCAAGCAGGCTGCGGCTCTGCTGCAGATCAGCTACAAAGCGCTGCTCTACAAAATCCGGCAGTACGGCATCGCCGAGGCCAAGAGCCACCACAAACTTTCCGCCGGCGCGTAAATCCCGCAGTCTGCCTCACTCCTCGGCTGCTATCCTCTCCCCATTTACGGGATCACACTCAAGGTGAAACTGACCGTCTTGGTGAGTGATCCGGAAGCGGCATTTACCGTTAGAGGGTAAACTCCGGAAGGAGTGCCAGTCGTGGTCGGCAGCGTTTTCGGCGTGCTGCAGGCAGGCTGCAGCAGCGTCATAGTAAAGAAAACCATCAACGCGATCAGGCCGAGAAGCATTGTTCGGCGGCGCGTCTTGCCCACTCCTCCCAATCCCAGGAAAGCCATCCCCGGAACCGCTAACCAGAAAGCGTAGAGCGGGTGATGCCATCCCGTTGATGCCGACGGCACCGGCTGGGCTGTCGTCGCCACATTCAAAACCGTCGAAGAGCTCCCCGCCCCGCTGCTGAGATTAATCGTGCTGGTAGCAAAGTTGCACGTGGCTCCTGTCGGCAGCGAACTGCAGGTGAGGGACACGTTTGCGCCAAATACTCCCTGCGTTGGGGCGACGACTACGTTGTACTGCGCAGACTGGCCGGCCGCGACCGTCTGCGACGACGGAGCAATGGCGACGGTAAATGATGTAGCCACGAATGAAGCCGTGGCCGTGTTGTTGGTATTGGTGTTGGTGGGATCCGAAACCGTGGCGGTTGTCTCGAACGTTCCTGGGATCAGCGGCGTAACCACAAAGGTTACGTTCACCGCCGAGCCCGCCTGCAGTGTGGGAATCTGGCACGTGATATTCGTACTGCCTGTCGCGGCGCTGCACGTGCCGGTTGACCCGCCAGCCGTACCGGAACTGCTCCCGCTTACCGACGCGCTGTCGAACGTCACTCCGGAGGGAACTTGCCCGAGCACGTTGACCCCGGTAGCTACGTCTGGCCCATTATTCGAGACGGTGTAAGTGATCGTAACCTGGTTTCCGGCAGCCGCAATTCCGTTCGGGGAAACAACTGGGGTTACGCAGTTAATGCAAAGATCGCTTTGCGTTCCCAACTTGACGACGAACGCATCCGGACCTGGTGAGTTGAACGCGCTTTGAAGTGCATCGGGAACCTGGAAAGTCCCGGTCGCTGATGTTGTACTGCCCGCAAAATATGTATTGAGGCTGATGTCGACAGCAATGCTGGTTCCGTTATCAGTCCCATTCCCACCGAAATATGTGGCGTACGAACCGCCGGTCACCGAGGCCGTCTCATTGGTATTGATGTGGGCAAAGAACGAATTCTGCGCGCCGTTGAGTACGGTCTGAATTGACCCCGTAGTAAAGGGAAAGTTGGTTGAAGTCGTATAGCCGGTAACCAGCGCGTCATTCGCCGTATCCACGGTGAGCGCATTCCCGGATTCATTCCCGCTGCCTCCCAGGTAAGAGAAGTAGCTCAGGCCGACGAAATTCGGCACACCCGTGGTGCTCAGTGACGGATTCGTGAAGCGGGCGATATACGCATCGGTGTTGGTGTTCGTCGTAGGGCAACTCGCCGTTGATACTTCGACGATACCGGGATTATTCAAACAACTCTGATAAGCCTGCTCGGTGGGCGGCAGGTAAAGATCCGAAGAATTGGTCGATCCGGTGATATACACATAGGTCGAGTCAATTGCCACTGCTGTGCTGGTATCGGTGCCAGTGCCGCCGAGATAGGTTGAATAAAGCAACTGTGCTCCGGACTGGCCGAGCGGATTGATCTTCGCCATGAAGCCATCGCTCGGATAGGGCGTGGCGGGGGCCGTGCATGGATTGGGATTGAGGAGCGTCACGGGCGGAATCGTATCCAGACACGGCTGATACGAGTTTAATATCGGAAAATCGCCCGAAGTACCGCTATTGCCATAAAGGCCCGAGCCGCTGTTGTAGAAATTTGTTGTGCCGCTGAAGTAAATGTTCCCGGTTGAATCCACCGTGATGCCGCCGCCGGTCGCAATTGGATTCGACGGTAAGCTGCCGCCGAAGTATGTCGAATACGCGATCCCGCCCACTCCTGGAACGGTAGTGTTCACCTTTGTCACAAAAAACTGGATGGTCGATTGCGCTGCGCTTTGGAACGGCACCGGCAGCAAGGTGGCCGGAAAAGCGACGCTGCTGCTGGGCACATTATTTGAGGTCGTGGTGCCAGTGATGAACACATCCTGGCTGGCATCGATCGCCACTCCGCTGGCGACATCGTTGCCGTTGCCGGAAACATATGAGGAGTAATTCAGAGCCGAGCCAGTGGAATTGATCGCGCTCACGAATAGAGAAGTGCAGGTAACACCGGCGCATTGTGAGCCCTTGGCAAGCGGAGACGTCTGATAGGCCAGGCTGGTGGTGGGAAAACTGGTGCCAGTGGAAGTTGTATTTCCCGCAACGTATGTGTTGCCCGCGAGATCGACGCCTAAGCCCATGCTGGTGTCGGTGCCATTCCCGCCAAGAAACGTCAAGTAAACCAGCGACGGGGGTGACGCCGGATTAATCTTCGCAACAAAAACGTGAGTCGTGCCCAGTGTCGTTGCGGCGATTGCGGTTGGAAAACCGGTGTCCGAGGTCGTCGATCCGGAGAGATAAATGTACCCATCCCCGTTAACCGCGACAGAAGCGCGCGTTCCCGAGGTGATCTCACCAAAATAGCTCGAGAAAACGAGCGCGGGATCGATAACTAACTCTCGTTCGCGGTCATAAGCCTCGATTTGGAAGCTGACTCGATTGTCAGCATGAAGAACGAAGTGTCCGTCTATCGGTTTGCGTCGATTTCCCTCCCGCTGGTAGATTTCGGGCTTGCGCATGCGAAAAATGGGCTCAGCGCCGGCGCTTGCCGCTAGTAGCAAGTCGCCATCCTTAATTTCCAATTTGCCCGCGCCTTCAAACTGCAACTCGGCTTGTGCGGGATCGGCGCCAGGAGCGACATGGAAGTCGTACTCCAAATGTCCCTGGCTCCCATAGAAAACCAGATCAATTCCGGAATAGATGTTTTTGTAATGAACCCCGGAAAATTGCGGAATACCGCTGTGCCAGCGGTGGGGATCGCCCCCGATAAAATAGTTACTCTTCCCGGCGAGCAGACCGGTTCCAGCAATGTCCGCCGCGCGGTTGGCCCCGACTAACTTCATGCGGATCAACCGCTCCCGGCCCCCGCCGCGCGCCGAAGAACCATTTCGCAAGCCGAGTACTACCTGAGTCGGCTCAAGGGAAAGCCCAAAGCCCTTCCCGTGGGCCAGGAACCTAGCCCCTGCATCGGCCTGACCCTGGTTCGGTTCGAAGATCAGAGGTAACTGCCCGAGCAGCGCCTGCGCGTCAGGCTTTTCGAGCTCATTCTTTCTTAGGGAGTTCAGGCTGAGGCCATTCGGGCTCCCGGCATTGGCATCAGTGAAACTGTGATGCGTTCCTGGAAATGGAGCTGCAGGAATTGGCGAAGCGGCCTGACTGTCACGAGAAGGACTCGGCCAAACGAGAGCGAAAGCAGCAAACAGAAGTACCAGAACCGATCCCATTGCACCGGCCTTGAACCGGCGGAAATCTTCTCGCTTTGTGGCGTGTGTTCCTCTCAGACTGCGCCCCGACCAACAACCATTTCCCATTACGCTTTTGCCTCCGGCTCACGCCGATTTTCTTTATCGCGATCTTCTTCAGCCCAAACTCTGGAGAGTAGAAACGGCGCACAAATCAGCACCCTTCGCGCCGGCGAAACCGCCGCTGTGACTGTTATGGGGCTGGCGGAAATAAACAACTACTTAAACATCTGGTGGATGGACAAGTCAAGCGACGTCCCTTCTTGCTCGCCCATCAGGATTGGTCAGATGCGTTGGGCATCGAGGAAAGATGCCGGACATGGCACGAAAGTGGTGTGAAGGATGTTGCGAGCATTCGATCTGTTAGATTCTGGTCCGCGGCTTGGCCGTAAAAATTGCTTTACTATCCTGATGCCAAAGCCTTTCTGCCTTCGGAAACGTCGTGTATTTCTATTTTGGGAGTCTTTTTGCTCTTGCAAAGCTGCTGTGAATCTATACATTGATAGAATGCGATGCTCCGCCGTGGGCCGGCGGAGGTTGATACTCCCAGCCTGAAGTTGATCCGTACAGCCCTGTTTCAGCCTTCGTTTCAGAAGATGCTTCGGCAATTTACAGGACGGATGCAACCGGACTACCAGGATCGACGTGCAATGAGGCGCTTTGATATGCGCCTGCCTGCAGTGGTTCGCCTCAATCAGGCGAACGAATTTCACACCGAAACCCAGAACGTAAGTGCGCGTGGAGTTTTCTTTTACCTCGATCAGCCCGTGCCCGCCGGCACGCCTTGCGAAGTGACGCTCACATTTCCACCGCACATTACGCTTACCGATGCCGTGCGCGTGCGCTTTACTGCGCGTGTGATTCGCGTGGAATCGCCACTGCCCTCGTCACGCATCGGCACCGCTGCCATGATTGAGGATTATGAATTTGTGCGATCCGGCGCCGGCAATGATTTTCTAAGCGCCCTGCAGCGGGATTGGAACAAATTGAACTAAAAAACCTGGCCCGGTCTTGGATCACGCGTGCCCGGAGTTCACCCTAATCGGGGATTCGAATCGCCCCGTTTGTCTCGATCAAAAAGAATGGATTCCATGCGACCTCCCACAGAAACCCATCCGGATCCGAAAAATATCCTGAGTAGCCGCCCCAGAAAGCGTCTTGCGCAGGCTTACGAATTTCCCCTCCCGAACGTTGAGCCGCGGCAAGAATGGAGTCTACTTCCTCACGGCTGCGCACGTTATACGCCAGAGTGAACCCCCGAAAACCTTCACCCTCAGCTTCAACGCTCGCATCTTTCGCTAGTTCGTCCCGCGGATAAAGAGCGAGTGCCATTCCTCCCGCCTGGAAGAAAACGATTCCTTCCGACTTGGCCATTGATCTGCGCCAGCCGAGACGCTCATAAAATTCCCGGCTGCGGGTCAGATCAGAGACACCCAGAGTGATAATGCTGACTCGTTGTTCCATGATTCATCCCAGGGAGAAACGGTATTCGGAGCGGCTATTTCGAAGCTTTGCCCAGATCTATCATTTTTCGCTTGAGTGCGCGATAGCGCCGCGCGAGACTGCCGAGGTAGAGGCCATGGATCACCCAGGTCGCGAGGTACGCGGCATAAAGATATTTCACGGAATTCATCGCGGCCCTCCGCCCAACGACACTTTACCCTTAGCAATCGTCGCCGACGTTCCCGTATCCAGCAGCGATTCCAGCGCCTCGGCTTCCTCCACATCGCGCTTCAACATCTCCAGGCGATAACGCGCCCAGCAAACCAGAAAGGCAAAGCAGGAAAAGGCCAACCAGTTGATCAGAAGGATGTGCAGCATGCGCGGATCGATCGAACCTCCGCCGCCGATTACCGGCTGCGGATGCTGGGTGCGGAAAAACCAGATCGAAAAATACACCAGCGGCACATCGAGCGCGCCAAAAATCGCCAGCACGGCAGCCAACTTCGGAGTTTGCGCGCTGTCGGAGAAACGTCGCAAGACGAGATAGCTGACATAAATCAGCCACAACACCAGAGTCAGCGTCAGTCGCAAGTCCCAAGTCCACCAGATGCCCCACACCGGACGCGCCCAGATTGGTCCCGTAACCAAAACCACCGTGCAGAATATGACGCCAACCTCGGCGCTCACCAGCGCCACGGCGTCCGCTTTCGGATTTTTGCGAATGAGATACGCCACCGAAGCCACGAGGTTAACAAAGAAGAGGATGAAGGCGGTCCACGCCGAGGGGACGTGGTAGTAGAAAATTCGCTGCACATCACCCATGGTCCGCTCCGTCGGAGCGACCCACATCGCCTCATAGAAGGCATAAGCCAACAGCAGCACCGTCAGAACCGCAAGGATGGGGAAGGCCTTTTTCATTCTGCCTGCAACACTGTTTCGAACAAGGCCAGACATGCAGTAGTAAACACCACATCGTAGGTGAGAAGCAATACGATCCAGAAGCGCGGATTGCCGTCGCCGCTCAAAATAATGCGCGTAGCTTCGACCATGCTTTGAATGGCTGGAATCGAGAGCGGAAAAAGAATCAGCGGCAGCATCACTTCGCGCATCCGCGTGCGGATCGACATGGCCGCGAAAAAAGTTCCGCTGGCTACCAAGGCCCATGTTCCGAGCACACACACAGGAATCAATTCCCAAGCCGCGCCCACCACTCGAAGGTTGTAAAACACCATAAACAAAGGAGCCATTACCGCTTCGAGCAACGTGACCAAAATAAAATTGCCGAGCGCTTTCGACAGAAACAATGCATTCGCCGGAGCGGGAGAGACGCGGTAGGCATCGAGCACCTGGTTGCGCAACTCGCGAGCCCAGGTCTGATTCAGCGCCACAATCGCCGAGAACAGGAATGCGACCCAGACCAACCCTCCGGCGATTTCGCGGGATTCTTCCGCCGTGGGATCGAACGAGAAACTAAAGATCACGACTACCAGCAAGGAGAAAAACAGCATGGAGTTGAGAGCGTCTTTCGAGCGCCATTCCAGGCGAATATCTTTGGCCAGCGAGGCAAGCGTGATCGGCCAAAGAGAATTCACCGCTGCGGCACTCCCGCCCCAGATTGAACAGAACTCGACGTGCGGTCAACAATCTGCCCGGCCCGCAGCCATATGAATTCATCGGCCACGCCTTCGAGCAGAGTCGCTTGATGGGTGACCACAAAAATTGTCTTGCCGGCGTCGCGCATGCCTCTGAGCAGCCCCACCATTTCCTGCGCCGAATGAACGTCGACATTCGAGAACGGCTCGTCGAGAAAAAGAATTCGCGGATCGTGGAGGACCGCCCTTGCCAGCGACATGCGCTGACGCATACCCTGCGAATATTGTCCCACCGGCCTCGCCAGGGCTGGATCGAGCCCTACCGATCGAATTGCGTGCTTGCATCGTTCGTCGCCGGAAATTCCGTAGAGGCGCGCAAAATACTTCAGATTTTCGATCCCGCTCATCTCGTCGTAGAGCAGGGATGGATGAGCCATATAGCCGATGTCGCGGCAAGCCTCGTGCGGACTCTTACCCATGACGGAAACCTCGCCACGCGTGGGATGAGCCAAACCTGCGAGAGCGCGCAGGAGCGTGGTCTTTCCCGCTCCGTTGTCCCCGAGAATGACGTGAAATCTGCCGGCGGCAAACTCCGCACTGACGCCGCGCAGAGCGGCGAAGCGGCCAAACTGCTTGATCACGTTGTTGACGCTAACGATGGTTGGAGTTTCGATCACGAGTGCCGAAGTAAACTTGCTCCGGCGATGAGTGTACCGAAGATGAATGCCTGTTTCTATGGCTTCAATTTGAAGCTACGGCCGATTGTGCTCCCGACTGGGTCTGCGTTGTGTCCTTCACCGGCGCGGCCTGCATTTGATTCCCCGGCTGCTGCGGAGCATATTTCGATGCGCACTTCGCCTGCAAAGCCTTGGCATGAAAAACCCCGTCGCGCCCGAAGCTGCCATCGGCCAGGGCTTGCGAATCGTCTTTGAATGTGTCCGGAGGGGCTTCGGTTCCCGTGTAGTCAACTGACAGCAACTCAGTCTGCTCCATCAAAACAAACTGCACATGAGTTCCCGCCCGCTTGATGGATCCCGGCTGGACATTGCCCGCAACCCGCAGCCGTTTCGTATACGCACTATCGCCCATTTTACGCAGTTCGCCAATGGTCACGTAATAGCTTTTGCTGTCTTGCACGCCGGTATAGGCAAGATAGCCGAGCAGCACGACGATGACCGCCGTGGCCACTCCAAACTTCATGTACGTCTTTCGCTCGGTTGACATGCCAAACCACCCCACAATAGCGTTCTCTTAACGACTTTATCCTTCCCCGGATGGAGACTCAAGATTCCAAAAGTCTGCGCCTCGCTGCCTGAGATTGCTACCAGTTTAGGCGCGTCATGACCTATCTCTCAACTTTCACCCCCTGCGCCGCAGTCGTGTATACACGGAACCGCGACCCCGGAACGCAGGTGAACGAACCGTCGCGATGGGTAGCGTCTGAATGTGCGCTTTCACGAATTACCACATAATCGCGGATAAAGTAACAAGTCCTGTCGGCCTCTGGACCGAGCGGTAGACCTTGCGACAGATCATGAGAATTTCCCCACTGATCGCGGGCATCGGCCAGCAAGCCGTTGTACTCCATCTTCGACTGACCCTCCGCAATCTTCGATTCGAGATTTACCTTCGACTGATTGAGGTCAATCGACGAACTCAGCGACGCCGCACCTTGAAATACCACGAGATCGGAGGAATTATTCTGCTGCGATTGCCCGAGGGCAAATCCTGTGCACAGCGCGATGGACATCACGAGGGCAAGCAGTCGGGAAGCTGGCATACCAAACCCTCCTCTACAAGCGAATGATACCACCGTGGCCAGGCCTGTCTGGGCGTTGATCTCAGTGCATAGTCTGGATCTTTATCACAGCCACACTGACCCGTCCTGTCCTTGCCACTCCGCCTAAGTTCCGGCATAATAAATGTTTGTCTTGATCTCGCCGGACTCTTCCGGAACAAGGATATTTCTCCGTGTTGATGATTCGCTTGGCGCGCATGGGTGCGCGCAAACAACCGCACTACCGCATTGTGGTGATCGAAAAAGCCCGCGCGCGCAACGGTAGGCCAGTGGAAGTGGTCGGAACCTATAATCCGCGGACTAATCCCGCTACCGTAGATATGAAGCGCGACCGTGTGGATTACTGGGTTTCGAAGGGGGCGCAGATGTCCGAGCGCGTCGGCAAACTTTATTCAAGGCCGGCGGCCCCGGCAGCGTCCGTAGCATAACCATGAGTGAAGCTGCCGCAGACGTTCGCGTTCTGATCGAGAAGATTGCCAAGTGGATGGTCGACGCTCCCGACGAGGTTTTTGTCGAACAGTTCGATGATGGCGTGATCGAACTGGAAGTCGCGGAAGGCGATGTAGGCAAGATCATCGGCAGGCAGGGACGCAATGTCCGCGCCTTGCGCGCGCTGTTGAATGCTGCGGCGGCGCGGGCCCGCAAACGTTACACGCTGGAAGTGATCGACTAGTATCCGTGCCGGAATCGTCTTTGCCGAATCGGGCAGAATTACGAGGAAATAAAAGCGGATATCGGCAATCCTGAAATAAGCGGCGAATTTATTACGCTCGCGCGTGTGGTGAAAACGCAAGGCAGGCGCGGCGAAGTTGCGAGCGAGATTTTCAGCGACATTCCTGATCGATTTGCAGCCGGCATGAGGTTGCTGGCGCTGCCGCGCGATGCGGAGTCGCCGCGGCGCGAATTGGAACTTGAAGAATTCTGGCCGCACAAGGGATTAGTAGTTTTTAAGTTCGCCGGCGTCGATTCGATTTCCCAGGCCGAAACTCTGGTCGGTTGCGAATTGCAGATTCCACGCGACCAGCGCTCTGGGTTACAGCCCGACTGGAGTTACGTAAGCGATCTGGTTGGTTGCACGGTATTCGACGGGGGGCGCGAGATTGGGAGAATCGAACAAGTACAGTTCGGAACCGGTGAAGCACCTTTGCTGATTGTCCGGGATGCTCACGCGAAACTGCTGGATATTCCGTTTGCCCAAGCATATCTCGACCGGGTGGACGTGGAGCAAAAGCAAGTCAGGATGAAACTGCCCGATGGGCTGTTGGACGTGAACGCTCCGCTTACCGCGGAAGAAAAACGCGAGATGGCACAACCGAGAAGCAAGAAGAAGCGCTAGGGTTTGGTTTCGCGATGAAGGCCGACATTGTAACGATATTTCCGGACTTCTTCCGCGGGCCGCTGGATTACGGCATTACCCGCCGCGCCCAGGAAATGGGGCTGGCGACGATTCAGATACACGACCTTCGAGAGTTCACTCACGATCGTCATCGCACTGTGGATGATCGCCCGTTTGGCGGCGGTGAAGGCATGGTGCTAAGGCCGGAACCGCTGTTTGAATGTCTCGACACGCTGGATGTTGTGTCCAGAGAGGATCGCATTGCCGGGCGCGCGAAACAATCCGTGGTTTTGCTTTCGGCGCAAGGGCAGCGATTCACGCAGAATGTGGCTACCGAGCTATCGCGCCTAGAGCGGATTATTTTGATCTGCGGGCGTTACGAAGGCGTGGACGAACGCGTTGCAGATTTCCTGGCTGATCGGGAACTGTCGGTCGGGGATTACGTTCTCAGCGGTGGTGAAATCGCCGCGACAGTTATTATCGAGGCGGTCTTGCGGTTATTGCCCGGAGCGGTAGGAAACGTGGCGTCGACCCAGCAGGAGTCGTTTACGGTCGATGTGAAAACGAGAATCCGCGAACGAGCGGATTCAACTTGCGGCTCGAACGGATTGCTGGATTATCCGCACTACACGCGGCCGGCGCAATTTCGCGGTATGGCTGTGCCGGAAGCGTTGATGACCGGCAATCACGAAGAAATCCGGCGCTGGCGACGTGAGCGTGCGCTGGAGAAAACGATGCGCAATCGCCCCGATTTGCTCGAGGGCACCGAACTGAGCGCGGAAGGCTCACAACGACTGAACGGACTGAAAGAAGATGGGCTGAAAAAGCTCCGATGAAAGAGGGCGGAGGGCGAGTCAAAGAAGCAGAAGCTCCGTCCGGCGAAATGGGCGGCGCGATAGTTATTTCAAGAAAATTGCGCTGAATTTCGCAAGCGGCACCAACCTTTAAAAATTCAGGAAGGATTCATCTTTATGTCGAACCTGGTGATTGAAAAGCTCCTCGCCAAAACGCAGCGCACCGATGTCCCCGATTTTCATGCCGGCGATACGGTTCGAGTGCATGTGAAGATCAAAGAGGGCGATAAGGAGCGCCTGCAGGCGTTTGAAGGCGTCGTGATCAAGCGCGACCGTGGTCCGCAGGCGAGTTTCACGGTGCGCAAGATCAGCTTCGGCCAAGGAGTGGAGCGCATCTTTCCGCTGCACTCGAGGGTGATCGATAAAGTCGACGTTGTGCGTTCCTCCAAAGTCCGCCGGGCAAAGCTGTATTATTTGCGCGGATTGAAAGGAAAGGCTGCTCGCCTGCGCGACGTAGAATAGTTGCTCCACGCGAGAAACTCGATGTTGGCGTCCCGTCCTGTTGCGGCAACAGGAATCAGTTCAGGCAACAAGCGCATACCGCGGCCGCGAGCAATTGCAATTGCAACACTTAGACTGCGAGCGCTTCCAATCCAACTCGGTCGCGAATAATGAGGTTCGTCCCTTCCAGGCGGATCAACCTCTTTTTCTTGAGTTCGCTGAGCAGGCGTGTGACCGTTTCGCGCGAAGAGCCGATTCTTTGTGCCATCTCCTCATGGGTCATGGGAGAACGGAGCTGTTGTTCGTGCAAGTCGTCGCTCGCCGGAGGAGCACACGACAACAGCAGCCGGGCCAGTTTCCCCGAAGAAGAACGGGCCAGGACGAGGTCGTGAATGTCGCGGTACGCCCCTTGAAATTCCCGGCTCAACCAAAGCGCCGCGTGCAATCCGACTTCACTCTGATTCTGAAGAAGGTTCATCAGATCGGTCCGGCTAATGAAATTCAACTGGCACGGTGAAGCGGTTTCCGCGGTCATCTCGTAGTTGGTGGCTGAAATGGCGGCACTCAAGCCCAGAACCTCACCGGCCTCGGCCTGCTTCAGGATCAGCACCTTCCCCTCTTTAGAGGTGGTCGAGAGCTTCACTTTCCCGGAGCACAAAACGAATATGCCCCGCGGCGTCTGACCTTCGACAAACAGTACGGCACCGGCCGGCATTACCGTGTGATGGCTGACCAAGTCGGTTGAGCGAGTCACGGGAGTCGAAAATCTGCAGAAAAATCCGTCCCGGCTTGCCTTGCAGCCCATGCAGCTCTCGATGATTTCAAGACCGTAGGGAGTTCTCATACCCACCTCTGCTGTCTGTCTTCGGTATTCATTGCGGGCAGAGTTTTGCCTGGGAGATTCCTGGCGCGTGTTCTGGGAATGCTCCAA
This sequence comes from Candidatus Sulfotelmatobacter sp., assembly GCA_030044775.1. Lineage (GTDB taxonomy): Bacteria > Acidobacteriota > Terriglobia > Terriglobales > Acidobacteriaceae > Sulfotelmatobacter. The sequence continues at coordinate 12,460 of JASICF010000344.1, forward strand.
AAGGGATAAGGCGTGAGCCCGAGTACCCGCATCGGCCCCTCGAGTTGCGGAAATAATCTCCCATGCTGAACTGTTGTCAGAATTCTTCTGCCACTCGACTTGGCAGGCGAAGAGATAGAGCAGCGAGTCCAAACTGGAGCCGGTTTCGCTACCGGCCGGAATTCGCCGTTCGCAAGGGTGCTCCGGCTGCCGGGCGCCGAAATTCGGCAACGGCCAACCATGTTTCCGAGAGTCCCAACCGTGAGACGCTCGACAACTTGAATTCGAAAAGCCCGCAGCAGGCCCCTTGACCGGCTTCTGCAGTGCGCGCAGTACGGTATTCGGCTGGTAATTTCTAACCCCCAACACGGTTCACCCCTGATCCGGGATGCGGCCAGATCTGACGAGTCTGGGAACTCGTCCATCCGAGTTCAGGAAACCTGCCCCAATAGAAATTCCGGATACAGGAAGAAGTGCAATTATGGTTCCAGCTCGACTCGGTTCGGGAAAGTCTCAGTTTTGCGCGGGAGAACGTACAATGACGCTAACTCCAGAACTCTTTTCAAGAAGATTGCTGCCGAGAGTTCGGCAAGGCGCAAGTCAATCGGCACTTCTCCCTTCTGTAGGAACCCTGTGATTGCTCGTCGCTGAGTAATCTTCGCGCGTGATTCCGAGCCTATGCATCTTGGATTGCAGCGTGGTGCGCTTCAAACCCAGCCGGTATGCTGCACCTGTACGCCCAGAAAGCCTGCCTTCAGTTTCGCGAAGGACGCTGATAATATGCTCCCTCTCTGCCTGCTTCAGGGATTGCTCCGGAGATCGAGGTGCCTGCGCCTTAAGTTCATCGACCGGCGCGATCAGAGTATTTCCTTCCGTCAGGATCACGGAGCGCTCGATGAAGTTCTCCAACTCTCGTACATTGCCAGGCCAATGCCAGTCCATGAGAGAGCTCATGGTATCCGTGGGTATTGTCTGAATCTCTCGGCCGATCACCTTCGAAAATTTTTGGACGAAGTGATGGGCCAGCAAGGGAATATCCTCGCGCCGATCGCGAAGGGATGGAAGGCGGACTGGAAACACGTTCAAGCGGTAAAACAAGTCGCTGCGAAACAGCTTCTGCGCTACGTTTTTCGCCAGATCCTGGTTGGTAGCCGCGATCAGCCGCAGGTTCACTTTAATCGTTCGTGTCCCGCCCAATCTTTCAAATTCGTGATCCTGCAACACTC
>JASICF010000345.1 GCA_030044775.1 Candidatus Sulfotelmatobacter sp.
CTGAGCCGGTGGAGGAGATAAGCCCTTTCACCCGGGACATATCTCCAGGTCAGGTTGATCCCGCAGCTTGCGAGATGTCTGTTACCTTTTGTGTATGAAAACGGCGTTGTACGGACGGATCGTCTTCGGCGCGGCGGCGGTGTTGTTCGGCGTCATCGCATTGATGTGGCACGACCCTGATACCTGGCAAAACGTCCACCATATCTGGAGCCTGCCTTTCGGCGCGATCATCGGCGGGTGTCTCATGGCCGCTCAAATTGCGGGTGGTGTTGGGACGATATGCCCGCAGACTAAGCGCCGGGCAGCGATCGTTCTTGGCTTTGTCTATTCGTGTTTCTCGCTGGCTTGTGTCCCTGAGATCATCGCCGCTTCAAACATTTATGACAAATATGGAGGGAGCTTCTTCATTTTCTTTTCGTTAGTCTGCGGCGCGGTTGCGCTATACGCTGCCACCGAGGCGAATCCCGACAAAGCAAGAGTGCTGGGCCGAGTGGCGCGTCTTGGGCTTGGAATCTGTGCAATTTCTTTTACGCTGGGTCAGATACTCTTACCTCGCGAAACAGCTAGCCTGGTTCCAAAGTGGATTCCGCCTGGCCAGATGTTTTGGGCGATCCTTACGACGGTCGCGTTTGGACTCGCCGCAATTGCCATCCTCATTAATCGCCAGGCGCGGCTTGCGATGCGCCTGATGACGCTCATGCTGGCCCTGTTCGGCGTAATGGTTTGGGTTCCGCGCGTCATCGCTCATCCCAAAACGCATTTCGACTGGTCCGAATGCGCGCTGACCTTTCTTGTTACCGGGGCTGCCTGGGTGGTGGCTGAGTTGAAGGTTTTTTGATTGAGCCTGAGTTGCTGAGTGGACTTGACGTAAATAACGCGACGATCCGGAGAATGCAGGGGGAACAAACGGAAGATGAAAAAAGACATAGGAAGACGAGTGAGCGAAATTTACACGGGTTTGGCACTTGCGGCAGTTTTGGCGTGGCTGATGGTGGGATGCGGAGCACCTGTTGCCGAGGCACAGGAGAGTGCAACGCAGGAAGAGATTTTTTTCAATGCCAAGGTGTTCACCGGAAATCCGGACGATCCATATGCGGAGGCGGTTGCGATTCGCGGAGACAAGATTGTTGGAGTCGGAAATCTGGCAGAAGTTGAAAAATCGGCTGACGCGGGAGCGGAGCGAGTTGATCTGCAAGGCAAGAGTTTGTTTCCGGGATTCATCGATTCGCACAGCCACTCGATCGATGGCGGGTTGAACCTGATTTCGGCAGATGCGAGCGACAAGGTGGACAAGCTCGATCAGTTGCCGGCGTTCGTGGCGTGGGCGAAGAAATCCGGGAGAGGAATGCGCGGCGACGTCATTGAAGTGTTGGGAATGCCCCTCGAGTTCTGGTCGCATACGGATGTGCTGAATCAAGATTTTTCGACGGGAGTTTACGAAAAGCAGTGCGTGGTGCTGCGAGGTATGGATGGGCATACGTCGTGGGCGAATCGGGCGCTGCTGGCGCGAGCCGGAATCACCGCAGAGTTTTTGAAAAGCCTTTCGGCAGCGAAGCGGGGATACTACGGCATTGATAAGAACGGGCAGCCGAATGGGTTTCTGGTGGATGCGGGAGCGGAAAAAGTCGAACCACTGCTGCCAAAGTACACACCCGAACAATTGCTGGCGGCGGGGCGAGCGGCGGTGCAGTACGAATACAGTTTGGGAATCACGGCGTGGCTCGATCCGCTGGCCGCGGATTACGTTTTGCAGGCATACAAAATGCTGGCCGATCACGGCGAACTGAATTCGGAAGTGGTGGCGTTTCCGCAGGTGTTTGCGAAAGATCCGGAGGCAGAACTGGCGGGGGTGCAGAAGACGCGGGAAGAATATGAAGATGTTCCGCATCTGCACGTGACCGGGGTGAAGGTTTTTGCCGATGGAGTCGTGGAGTTCCCGTCGCAGACGGCGTATTTGAGCAAGCCGTACAGAAATACCGGGCGGAATGCGGAGTTGCTGTTCGATCCGGAAAAATTTGCCGAGCTGTGCATTGAAGCGAATAAGGAAGGATTGATTGTTCACGTGCATGCGATCGGCGATGGCGCGGTAACTGCCGCTCTCGATGGAATTGAAGCGTCGAGAAAGGCGAATGGAAATTCGGAATTGCCGGACGAATTGACGCACGAGCAGTTCGTGCAGCCGAGCGATTTTCCGCGGTTTCGAGAGTTAAATGTGATCAGCGCGCTGCAGATGTTCTGGGCGGATGCGAGCACGGACACGATCGACATCATCAAGCCGTATCTCGATCCGGAGATTTACAAGTGGCAGTATCCGGCGCGGTCGATTCTGGATAATGGCGGAATTATTTCCGGCGCGAGCGACTGGCCGGTCTCGACGGCGAACGTTTTCATGGCGATTTATCAGGCGGAGACGCGGAGGGGCCCGAAGGGCGTGCTCGATCCTCCGCAGGATATGCCGCGCGAGGCGATGTTTTATGCCTACACGCGGAATTCGGCGAAGGCGATGAACATGCTGGATTCGATCGGAACGATCACGCCGGGAAAGCGGGCAGATCTGGTTTTGCTGGATCGCGATGTGCTGACGGTTTCTCCGGAGAAAATGCGGGATACGAAAGTAGTGTGGACGATGGTGGCGGGGAAGGTGGTTTATAG
>JASICF010000346.1 GCA_030044775.1 Candidatus Sulfotelmatobacter sp.
ATTGCATCCAGGTTGCGAAGGTTCCCAGCGTAGGTGAGTTTATCGAGATTGAGAATGGAAGAAGGATCCTGCGCCAGTTGCCGCAGAATAAAGTTTGAGCCGATAAAACCGGCTCCGCCGGTGACCAGAATTGTATCTTCCATAAATCAAATGAGCCGCGGGGAGCCCCGAGGGGCACCGCAGCCCGAAAACCAACGCTTCAATTGTAAACAAAAAGGACGGAGTTTACTCCGTCCTTGGCTCGTAATCGGTTGTGAGGGCGGTGACTGGTTTAGTAACCTTCGGATCGCTCTACCCGGCTAGCTTCGGAAGTACGGTAGCCTGTTGAGGGACGCTGGTGCTTGGTTTTCGCGGCACCCTGCTGGGCATCTCCCAGCCCATGATCTGGAAATACACCCGTTCAACTTCTGTGCTAATGTTCGACCACAGGTAGTGATCGCGGATGCGCCGCCTCGCGGCTTTTCCGGCCGCCTCGCGCACTGCCGGGTTCGCGATCAGAAAGCGCAGGCGGTCGGCCAGGTCTGCCGCGTCGCCGTGACGAAACGTGAATCCCGCGTCGGCGATGGCCTCCCGGTTCTCCTGGATGTCGCTCGCAACCACGCAAAGGCCTGCGCCCATGGCGTCGAGCAGCGCCAGCGAGAGGCCCTCGACATCGGAGGGCAGCACGAAGATCATCGCGTTTGTCAGCAATTCGTCTAAGTCTTCTCCGGAAACCCAGTCGAGTATCTTGATTTGCTCGCCCGCTTGTCTGCGAATGCGGCGCGCGTATTGATCGCAGTAACTCGATGCCCCCGCCATCACGAGCTTGACGTCTGATGCCAGCTTCGCGAACGCGTCCAGCAGCAATTCGCAGTTCTTTTCCGGAGAGAATCTCCCGAGAAAAAGAAGATATCGCTGGGGATGAAGGCCCCATTCCAGGATCTTTTTTGGCTGACGCCGCGCGCGCAGCATGCCTCCGTTCGGCACATAGGCAATGGACGCGCAACCTCCATAATGTTCTTGCAAGGTTCTCGAGACCACGATCGTGCGGTTGGGGAAACTCGCCGCGGCTCGCTCACCCAGCTTCAAAATAGCCGAAGCGATGTGCCCCCACTTCTTGCGTTGCCAGTCCAGGCCTTGCACGGTGACCACGGTCTTCTTGCCAACCATGCGAGGAATAAACGAAAACAGCGATGGCCCGAGCGCATGAAAGTGGACGACGTCGCATCGGCTGAAAAGAACGTGGATCGTGCTGAGCAACGTATGCAACAGGGTTTCCAGATGCTTGGTGCGGATCGTCGGCAGACGCACAATCCGAATCCCATTTTTCCCCGCGCCCAGGGAACCATAACCAGAGGGAGTAAAGCATGTTCGGCAGTAGGCGGTAACGTGATGGCCCATGCCAACGAGCCTTTGCCCAACCTCTTCGTAGTAGGTCTCGATCCCGCTATATTTCGACCCCACTCCTCTTCCACCGATGAATGCCACCCGGAGTTCCCGCTTCGGAGCGGACGCTGCCACGCTTGGCGGAGTACCCGCTGCAGCGTGGCCCAGACGTCTTAACGGAACAAAATTATCGGAACCGTGTGCGCCGCGGCCCACGCCCTTTCTGGCAGGTATCTGGTTCTGGCGAGCGCTTCCGCGCAGTAAGGCTGCAAAAGGTTTTTTTTTCTCATCGGCGACGCGCTCGTATAGCGCGACCAACGATTCGTAGTGCGCCTCCGGTGAATATTTTTTCCGCACCAGTTCGTAACCGGCGACTCCCATTTTCTGCACGAGTTCCGGCCGTGAACTGAGAAATTGGATCGCTTTTACCAGCGCATCCACATTCCCCACGTCGTACAGAAGTCCAGTGGTTCCCCCATGCACCAGTTCCCTTCGAGATCCCAGGTCGGTCGCGATTACTGCCCGGCCTCGCGCGTACGACTCGAGGATAGTCTTGCCGAAGGTTTCGTACGCGTGTGACGGCAAGACTGTGAATTGCGATTCTGCAATTGCCTGGTCAAGTTCCGCTCCGCGCAGGTTTCCGGCGAATTGCACGTTGCGCAATTCCATTTGTGCCGCCAGCGTGTGTAACGGTTGGCGCTCCGGACCATCGCCTGCGATTGTGAGGTGAAGGTCGGGCAACCGCCGCATTGCGTGCAGCAGATCATCGACACCCTTTTCGCGGGACAATCTGCCGAAATAAAGCAGTGCTGGATTCTGTTCGCTGCAACGCGCTACCGGCTCCAGTCGCTGAAAATGCGGCAGGACCTCGAATCGTGAAGCATTCCAGCCGTGTTCTATAAACTTGTCGCGCACGAATTGGCTGGGTGCGAGAAAGCGGTCGACACACTTTTCATAGGTTCCGATCCACCGGTGTATGTAAGCTTCGGCCGCCAGGAACGCGCTCCCGCCTAATCGCGGATAGCACCGCTCCGGAAGCGCTCGCCAATATCGTCCATTTTTGCAGGCTTCGCAGGCTTCGCCGCGTGAAACCAGGTTGTAGCTAGGACATAGGACCTTGAAATCGTTGATGTGATAGAGAACCGGAACATTCTGCGCTTTCAGTTCCCACAATATCGAGGGCGATAGATGGTGGTAGATGTTGCGAACATGCGCCACATCGGGATGAAACTCCGCCACCAGCGCCCGAATTCGTCTTCGCGCTTCCGACGAATAGATCGCGTTTGCCGCTAGCCCGATTTTGTGGAACCAGCGACGTTCTTGCTTGAAGTTAATATGGGGCACGAAATAACGGTCATAGGAGGTGGGTTCGCCGCGTTCATCGGCCATGGAGAATAACGCGGTCTCGTGTCCGCGAGAACGCAGCAGGTTGATCGCCTCGAAAATGTAGGCCTCGGTGCCACTGAAGGGATAGTTATATTTGTTGCAAAACAGAATTTTCATAGGGGAGCCTTGATTTAAGTGAGAAACGACGAGAAGGAAGAAGAATCGAGTTGCTAAACTTGCTGAGCGGCAATCCGGTCGAGAAACCGGTCGGCAAACTCTGTGAGGTTTTGGCTACGGTTGAAGTTATGCAGCACGTGTAAACGGGCTGCATGCACAACCCAATCCAGCCGGCAGACTGCCGAAACACGGGCCTTGCGAATCAACTCAGCGAGAAAGAGCAGCTTTTCCAGGAAATCGCCGGCCTCCCCGGCCTTGTACAAGAATCCGGTTTTTCCCGGAATCACAAGCTCCGGGATTCCAGTAATTGCCGGAGCAAGGACTGGTCTGCTTCGTGCCATGGCCTCCATCAAGACCAAAGGAATTCCTTCGCTGCGGCTGGTAAGCACAACCGCATCGGAATGCCGGTACAGCGCATCCATCTGGCCGGTCGCAACATGACCCAGCAGCGTTACTCGATCCTCGATTTGATTTTTGCAAATCAACTGCATTAGCGAGTTTCGCTCTGGACCATCGCCTGCAATGGCGCACTCAAATTCGAGCCCGGCATCGCGGAGTTGAGCGCATGCGCGAATGAGAAAGGCGTGGTCCTTTACTCGATGCAGCCGGCCGACAGCCAGCAGCCTGAGAGAGCGTCCGCTGCCGCGATTTCGAATTCCCTCAATCCGTTCCGGGACGGCGACTCCCAACCGTGACACGGTCACTTTTCCCACTTTGACAGCCGGAAACTTCCGCAGGATGTACTGCCGGTTGTATTCGGAGATCGTTATGCAGAAACGGCAGTGTTCCAGTTTCGTGTCGAGATAAGCCCCATGCGCCAGCAAGTCTGACCCGTGCAAAGTGAGGCTGTAACTGATACCTAACAGTTGTGCCGCTGCCATGCCAATCCATGATCCAAAATAACCGTGGTGCACGTGGATGTGATCTACTTCCCGCTCTTGCAATTGCACGGCGTAATAAACGCCAAGCCAGGTGTGAACCAACGCTTTCCATCGCCTTCCCGCGGGTTCATTCCCTTCCGTGAGAATGCGTCGGAAAAAGCACGAGATTCGCTTCCAGCGCTTTACTGCAAATACAATTGCTTGCAAAAGAATCCAAATTCGCAGCGGCTGCAAATGCAGAATATCTTGCTCGGCGTCATGCGTCGGAGACTGGGCCGCAGGCTGGCGCACGCTTCCAGCGATGACTCGGATGCCGCGACGCCGAAGTTCTTGGATCTCGTCACTCACATAGGGTTCGACCGCAACCGGGAAAGTATTTGCGAGGTATGCGACGGTGATCACAGGAATCCTTACAAGGTTCTTTAATCGGCGTATGGAGCGAGTCCGGAAATATGCCGAACCGGGATCGATTCAAAACGCAATTCTCGCTGGAAGCGTCTGCGTTGTGCCGCCAACATTCCGGCCATCGTGAAAAGTAGTCCATTCACGAATTGGTAATTCATCACAACCAGAGCTGCGTTTACCCAATAGACCCCAAGCAGGATGGGCCAAAGCGAATGGAACTGCTGGTTTAGGAACCCTTGCGTTTCGCCCACCGGAATTGGGCCCCACGCGAGTCGCAACAACTCCCACATGAGCCACAAATACAAAGCGAGTCCGACGATGCCGTGTTCAACCAGCAGTTCGAGATAAGTGTTATGCGGATAGAGTTCCTTCTCGCTATAGCCGCTGACGTGTCTTGCCAACTCCGATGGCAACTGGTTCACGCCCCAGCCCGTGAGCGGTTTTTCGAGGAACATCTGCCAGCAACCGGTGTAAACCGCCTGGCGAAAATCGAGCGGCCCGGATTCCTGCAGGCGGTCCCGGAAAATATGCCGCTGATCGTCGAAACTCAAGACGGCCAGCGATCCCAGCACTGCAACCACTCCTATTGCGATGCAGGCGTACCGAAGTCTGCGATTGTTCGAACGGAGGATGAACAGCCCGATGCTAGCCGCAAACGATAGCCAAACAGCGCGAGTCATGGTGGCAAGAATAGCCATGGGAAGTGCAGCCAGCAGGACCCCTGCCCGGATGCCCCGAATCCGTCTGCGCAAGGTAGCGTGCAACGCCAAAATACCCAGCATGTTCAGAGAAACTCCGTTCGCGACAGCCTGCAACAGGGGACCACGGGCGCGATCGGCGTGGTAGCCAAGGCTTTCATCCAGGATGAAACGGGGAAAAATCAATTGCTTGGCTCCCACCAGGAAGGCGATCGCCGTGAAACACAGATACGCGAGCACAATCATTGCAAAAAGCTCGAAACGCCGCAGTTGGCGTTCCTCGCGAAAGACCAGGATCGCCAGATGAAACAATGCGTAGGGGACAATAAATTTTGCGGCCAGCAGGCACCATGTCTCATTGTCGAATGGCTGCTCCAGCACACCGGTAATTGCCAGCAGCGCCAGACCGAACATCGGCCAGGTGGCGCGTTCAATGGTCAATACCCGCTGGCGCAGGATTACGGCTCGCGCCAGTACCGTCACCAGAAGCAACAGAAAAGCCACGCGGTCAATTTCGTAAAAGGGTACGTCCGGATGGCGCAGCAGCATCGCGCTCAGCGCCGCTAGAAACAGAGCGGTCGGCGCAATCACGGCAGCGTGCATGACCCGCAACCCAAGTTCAATCCCGTGACAACCCAGGCGCGCTACCCATGCTGGTCGCTCAATTGCCGCGGTGGCCGATGTGGTCATTGCCCACTTCCTCGCAACACCGCTCCTGCCGTTTTCAGGAGGATTCTCAAATCCATGCCCAGGCTCCAGGTGCGGATGTATTCCACGTCCAACTTCATGCCCGTCTGGAAGGATGGATCCTGGCGCGAAGTAACCTGCCAAAGGCCCGTCATCCCAGGGGTAACGTCGAGGCGGCGGAGATGCTCGATGGCGTAGCCGGAAAAATCGTCAAGGGGATGAGGACGGGGGCCGACCAGGCTCATCTCTCCGTTCAGGACATTCAGGAATTGTGGAAGTTCGTCCAAGCTGAACCGGCGCAGGAATCGCCCCACCCGCGTGATGCGGGGGTCGCCGGCGACTTTAAAGAATGGTCCCTGCCTCTGATTTTGCGCCCGCAACTCGGATTTCAGATTATCCGCGTTCAACACCATGGTGCGGAACTTGTAGCAGAGAAAGGGCCTGCCTTTCCGTCCTGCTCTCTCAGCTGAATACAGCGCCGGACCTGCCGAGTCGAGCTTGATGAAAAGTGCGATCAGCCCCATAATCGGCGCCAGCAGCACTAATGCCGCAGTCGCACCGAGCACATCAAGCCCCCGTTTCAGCAGCAATTCCGCAACCGGCTGCCGCTCCTGATGCAGAGGAATAAGAGCGATGTTTCCAATTCGCTCCCCCTTGCCGAGCGGCGGGCAACCGAAGAGATCGGGGGCCAATTTCACGTCCAGCCGCAATCGGCGGGCTTCTTGCAACATGCGCAAAATCAGCTCGCGATCGTGCGGAGTAGCCAAAATCACTTCATCGATAAAAACCCGCCGCGACCATTCCGCCAGCTCGCGCGTACGACCAACAATTTCCTCGCCGAGCGGCCGCCCGTCGTCGAGAAAGCCGCAAAACCTGCGCTCCACTTCGGGATGCGCCCGCAGATAGCGCGCAATATTCCTCCCCAACCCACCCGCTCCTACGATGAGAACATTTCGGGTGCGGTGGGAGAGCGGCGGTTTTAACTCGAACGCGGTGAGCTTGAAAGAGGTGGAACTAGAAGACGAGGGAAGAGAGGCGTGATTTCTCCGTGACCTCGTGGAAATTAATTCTGACGGATTTGCCAGACGAGCAACCATCCTGAGGTCTCTTGACCCTTTGCAATCTTGGCTACGCATGGCGCCTGGAATTAACCGCGCTGCCCACTCGATTGCGGTTAGCTTCTGTCCTAGATATATGGTGTGGGACGACACTTTAGATCAATTCGAGTTCGTACCCGCGAATTTCAATGGCCAGAGAGCGCTGTATGGCCTCGACAGACACGACGAGCTTCTCATTGTCATGGCGCAGGAAAATGCCTTCCAGACCATCCAGGCTGCCGCCTCGGACGCGTACTCGCTGCCCGGCCTTGACGAACGGATGCAGGGAGAATGGCGCGTTTTCCTTCAGCAGCAACTGTAGACATTCAATCTGCTTCGCTGGAATCGCAGCCACGCGTTTCCCGAAACTTACGAATCCAATCAACCCAGGGGTTTTGAGCACGGAGCGCCGATCAGCGGCAGAGCGGCTAATCCGCACAAACGCATACCCCGGAAATAAAGGAATCGTCACGCTCTTGTGCCGGTCGCTCCAGGCGTGGCACTCGGTTCGCAACGGGAGATAGGTCTCGCAACCTTTGTGTCGTAATTGGGCGGCGACTTGCTTCTCGTATCGGTACCGCGTCTGTAACGCGTACCATTGCAAGGGTTCGGATTCATCCAACTTTCGGTCATGCAGAAACGAACCTGCCATGTCAGCGCGGATGGCATAGCTAGCGCTCATTGAATCCCACCAGCCTTTTGGGCTCTTTTTCCACAGATTTCCTTATTGCTACTCGAGGGTCTTTGCGTAGCCGAGCTAAGTGCTTACAGACGCTGATAAATCCGTTCTGGAATCGGGAACAGCCTCTCGCTCAGGACTGTCCCTAGAATTCGCGAGCTTCCTGCCTGCAGGCATTCTTTCGCTTTGCGAGCTGATGCCTTGCGAGTGTTGCCTGCTGCCAGTACCAGAACGATTCCATCGGCAAGTTCCGCCAGCAACACGGCTTCACTGGAGCTTCCCGTCGCCGGTCCCTGAATGACCACAAAGTCAAACTCGCTGCGAAGTCCTGCAAGACGCGAAACCCAGTACTGGCCCGCCCCGGAGTTCTCTGGTGTGCCGCGTAGACCCGGCTCGCTCACGCGCCACAAATTGTTCGTAAGTTGAACCGCATCGTCCTTAACGAAAGGTGCGGGGCCGTTTACCGGGAAACCAATCTTCTTGTCGTCGCCTGCTTCGCGGATTACAACGGCGACACGCGCGGAGGTCTCCTGGGCCAAGACTTCCCCTACACGATTGCAGATGCCTGCCAGCTCCAGGTCTTTCCCAACCGCGGTGAAGAGTACTTGCCTGACCCGAGTCTCGCAATTAAAGAAGACGCGGCGCACCAGAGTCCGAATTTGCTCGCGAGCGAAGGCTTCCGGATTCCAGCCGCTGGTTTCCTGAACGATCCTCATTTGCGGCCTCGTATTCACAGCCGCGGCAGATGCAATCAGTTCCGAGCTTCGTAACACTCCTGGATTTGCGCTCATCGTTTTTTCCCTCAGGCGTCGACTTTAATCATGCCTCCTAAAACTGTTCCCTTAGACCTCGTCTTCAGGCGGACAATCGCGCTGCTCTTCCACCCGGCAAAGATGCCAATACTGGAAGCTCCAAACACGCGGTCACTTCCTCCGGCGTGCGCAATGCCGGGTCCAAACAATCAGCGGTGAAGGCTGCACCTATGCCTGAGGCGATCGCGCCGGCAAAACCTACGAGCACGACAATGGCAGGGGGCCACCGGGGCAAGGCGGGTGCGACCGGCTTCTCGGCGATGGCAACATTCACAATCCCGCCTTCATCCAGAGCATCGCCCATCCGCGCCTGCTCGCGCTTCTTTACGTAGAGCAGATAATTGTCCTCTGCGGCTTTTTCGCTGCTGGTCAGATCGTCCTGAATGATGGCGTCTTCTCCGAGCTGGCGAGCAAGCGCGTGATATTGGGCCAACTGCGCGGCTGCAGTCGTCTCGCGACCTTCCAGGCCCCGCTTTTCAACCTCGGCCTTCTGCAGTTCGGCTCTCGCCCATTCGTAATTCGTGTCCTGGTCGGTCGTCTCATCGCGAATCGGATTCGACTTTTCATTCTCAATTGCCGCCTTGGCTTGGGCGATCTGCTGATCGACCTCCCGCACCAGCGGATGACCCGGCTCAAACTTCGTGAGCAGTTGTATTTTCTTGAGCTGGAGATCAAGCAGGTTCGCCTTTAACGCTCGCAAAAGCTCCGGGTTATCGGACGTGCGCACCTGGGTCACCATTCGTTTCGGCAGGCGGGCCAGAGCGTACTTGAGCTCGCGCACGCGATATTCGACTTCCGCCATCTGCGACTGCGTCTGCCGGTAGCCGGCTTCGACTTCATCGATCCTCTGCAGCACCAGGTCGCGTTGTCTCGGGGCAATTACCACATCATGGGTATTGGTGAAATCCAGCAGTTTCTTTTCCGCCAGCTCCAACTGGCGTCGCGACTCCGTGGTCTGCTCATCGAAAAAATGAAATTGTCCACCGGGACGATGCACCTCCATGTGCTTCTCCAGATAAGCAGCCGCCAGCGATTGCAGCACATGAGCCGCGAGTTGGGGATCGGAGGCGTCATAATTCACGGCGATCACATCAGTCTTCTTGATCGCTTCCACGTTCAATTTTTTCCCGAGCTTTCTTGCCGCCCGTTCCACCCGCGCCGCCTGGTCTTCATGCGGACGCAGCCATCGCAGCCAGTCGTGTGCCGCCAGGTCATTCGCCGCAGCCACGCGCCGCAAAACGTCATCGTCCTTCAGGAGTTCTACCTCCGAATTGAGCTCTTCCTCGGTCACTTCCACGCGCGAGAAATCCGGAGGCGCGTTGGGCTGCGCAGTCGCCGGCGGATCGGAACGTCCACGGCGTACCAGCACCTGAAGGCGCGCCCGGTAGCTTGCCCCAGCGAATGCATAAGCCACGGATAAAAGCAAAACCAAGCCTGATACCATGACAAAAACTTTTCCCTGCCGGAATAGCACCATCGCCAATTCGCGAAGCGTAGGAGAGTCTGTCTCTTCGGTTCTAGGAAGCGTGCGTTGATCGTTCATACAAAATCCGGCAGCCTGTTTCGCTAAAATTGCGTCGAGCTCACGTACATGTCCAACGCAGGACGGGTGAGAAACGGCTGAATCTTTGAAACCACGTTCTGTGGAACAAAAATCAGGTCTCCCGGCCTTAGTTCCGCGATCTCGCGCAGGTTCTTGCTCTTCAACATGTTTTTCAGGTTGAAAACGTGTGCTTCAAACATGCCGTCATCGACTCGCCGAAACAGGAGAACCTGTGAGTGCTTTGCCTGATGGGTGAAGCCGCCCGCGATTTCGATCGCCTGGATCACCGTCAGATCGGCTCGCAGCTCGTATTTGCCCGGCCGCCCGACCTCGCCTCCGGCAATAAAATAAGGATGCTCAAAGTCTTTCAGCGCTACGGCCACTTGCGGGTTATGCAAGTAGCCCGTATACGCTTTGTCCACGGCGTCCTGCAGCGCTTCCAGCGTAAGGCCCTGTGCGAACACGGCGCCGGCATCCTTGAGCATGATGTATCCATCCGGTTGGATCGTGAGCGTCTGGTCGAACTCCGGCGACATGGTGAAGCTCAGCGTCACAACATCGCTGCGATTCAGCCGGTAAAGCGGACGGCGCCCTCCGAGCCCAGGGTTTCCCGTGCCGTCCGCTTGCCCGACTGCAGCGGCCCTCGCTGTCGTGGCCCCCACGCCAGCGTTAGTTTGGCCGCTTGGAGAAATCTGTCCGCCCAATGCCTGTCCTCTTCCTCCCTGCGAAAAGGCTGGCTGCGAAAAGGCGGCGATTAAGAAAAACACCGCGAGTTGTAGTCCGATGACTCTGAGCGAATTGGCAAGAACCTTCATGGTGCGATGCTTTACGGTCCTGGCTTCCAAGTTGCTTCGATGGTCCGGTTCGCAGAGTAGGGTGAGACTGAATCCCACAGCAAGACATGGAAAGTAGCGTCTACCTGGGTGGCATGGGGCTTTCAATTTAAGCAGTGCGGAGCATCAGCAATGACGCGGATATTGCCAGGCTCAAATCTTCTACAAAGCTACAATGCCGCCTTTCTTGGGGTTACCTACGAAAGTAGACTTGCATGTTCGCGAGATCACACTCTTTGAATCGTCGGCAAAGGAAAAAATCTTTCGTATGGGCAAATCGCGGCAAAAGTGTGTCGTAACACGTCACCGGAAATCGCAGAATCCATCGAAGCAGCGTTCATTTCCACAGCTGCTGGAATCGATTTCCCAATTCGAGAGTTCACTGTAAATTATTTGCCCGCCTTCCTTGAGTCTTCTCCCAGCATGCTCCTAAGATCGATTTTCTGAATCCGGAGCTCTTTTTTCGATGAATGCCCTCCACGCGCCCAAAGCCATTCCTGTACTGATTGCAGATTCGAATCTCATGCAAGCTCAGTTGCTGACAGGTGCGCTGCGGCGCCGGGGCGACTTCCGGGTTTCCACTTGTGGGGTGGACGAGGCCTCCATTCTTCAGGCGATGACTACTGCTGCCGCGCAGGTCGTCGTGTTTTCGCTCAACCATTCCACCAGTACCGCCGCTCAGATGGCGGCCTTGCGCCGGCTTCATCTTTCATATCCCGCGGCTGCCAAAGTCCTTCTCGTTGAATCCTGCGATCGCGAACTAGCCATTACCGCGTTCCGTTCCGGAGTGCGTGGAATTTTCTGCATTGCCAATACTCATTTCCGCTTGCTTTGCCGTTGTATTCAGCGGGCGGCTGAAGGCCAGGTCTGGGCCAATGCTGAGCAAATGCGCTTCCTTCTCGATGTCGTTTCCGAGGTGCCGTCCCTGCGGATAGTCAACTCGCATGGCCGGGGAATGCTTACTCCGCGAGAAGAGCAGGTTGTTGCTCTCGCGACCGAGGGCCTGAGCAACCGCGACATTGCCCGCGAACTCGATCTCAGCGAGCACACGATCAAGAAATATCTGTTCCGCATCTTCGATAAGCTGGGAGTTTCTTCGCGGGTGGAGTTAGTGCTTTATGCCGTTAACCACGGGGCTCCCAGGCAGGGGCAGCGTCTGGCCGGCGGAACACACCCGGCGACCGATTAGCTCTCCTTCATTCTTAATTTGGCAAAGGTGCCGCGCACCTGTATAAATCGGGGTGGGCGAATTCTGTGCCTGAACAACTTCCAAACCTTGGCTCGAATACACGATCCCGCACGGTGGGTGGCGTTATCGCCTCGGGGCTGTTGCTCGCGGCTCTTGCCCTGATTGTCCTTTACACGAGCCGTCCCGCTTTCCTGAGCCCGCTGTCGCTGGTGGTGGTCGCGGCAATTGGAATTGCTGCCCTGCTCTTACAGTTCAGGCTGCTTCCCGAGGCAGTTTCGTCGAATGCGAAAGCGTCTCACCGCCGGTCGCTTGGGCTCACCGCGCTGGGGGTGGTTTTCTCCTTGGGAGCCGTCTTTGGAGATCTCATTCACTTCAAATCATGGTTCATGCTTGCGACGGGTCTGGCAGCTGTGTTCTGCTTCGCAATCAGTGGAATCGGTCTTCTAAACGTGTTGCGCAAACGCCCACCTTTGTCACCGGATATCCGGTAATCCCGCCGAAATCAAGCCCTTCGGCAGCTGTTCTATCGCCGCCCCCGAAGTTCATCAACTTTGTTTCCCTCAGCCACCAGCACCACGCTTGCCATACCAATAAACAATCCATGTTCCACCACCCCCGGCATGTCGCTCAGTTGTCTGGCCAGCCGCTCGGGGTCGGCAATTTCGCCAAAGTGACAATCCAGAATGTAGTTGTTCTCGTCGGTCAGATAGGGCTTGCTGCCATTCTGCCTCAAGATGACCCGCGCGCCCAGCACTTCGATCTTCTTCTGCACCACCGCTCGCGCAAATTTAATCACTTCCACCGGCAGCCCAAACTTCCCGAGCACGGGAACTCTCTTGGTCGAGTCGGCAATGATCACCAGCTGGCGGGAAGCCGAAGCCACGATCTTTTCCCGCAGCAGCGCTCCACCACCGCCTTTAATCAAACGCAACTGTGGGTCAACTTCATCCGCACCGTCCACCGTCACATCGATCTCCGGACATTCATCCAGCGTGGTCACCGGAATTCCCAGGCTTGCCGCCTGCTGTGCCGAGAGATCAGAGGTTGGAATGCCGCGAATGCGCAGGCCGCTCTTGACCCGCTCGCCCAGCATTTGAATGAAGCAAGCGGAGGTCGATCCGGATCCGATGCCTATCACTTGACCATCGTTGATGAAGCGCAAGCTGGCGCGCGCGGCCGCTTCTTTTTCCCGTTCATTTGCCATCGTTGGTTCGGAACTTTCCACTCCTAACTCAAGCTCTTTTCCACGTATATCAAGTATCCAGCCAGCGCCAGTCCAAACAAAGCGGTAAGAATCGTGACCAGATCGACCATGAATCCTGCCGGTTCGAATTTTCCTTCTTCGAGCAGAGCTCGCGTCTTGCGATAGCGAGCCAGTCCTGCCGTGACCATGATCACGCCGGCGAGAATCGAGACCATCCCCATCCAAACCGAAAGGCCGGTTGTCTTTGCCGGATGGCCTTGAAATGCGGTGAGCTGACGCAATGCGATAGCGAACCGGCCGATGGCGAATCCGAACACCACAATCGCCACGCTGGTGCGTACCCAGGCCAGAAAGGTGCGCTCGTTCGCTAAATGATTCGTCGCTTTGTTGGAGTCTTCGATCACAGCTTGTGGGGGACGGAAGCATTATTCCACAGCCTTCGCCACCAGTGCGCCCACCACCGAAATGTTCTTGATCAACTCTTCCGGCACGCTGTGGCGGTGCTGCAGATAATCCGGGCTATTGTAGGTAACCAGCGTCTGTCCGTTCTCGCCTTCGGCGATCAGCACCTTCAGCGGCAGATCGATCGCCAGTGACGGCGCGGCCAGCATTACTGGCGTTCCGCCCTTTGGGCTGCCGAAGATCAGCACCTTCGTCGGCGGCATTTTCAATCCAACTTTTTCCGCCTCGCCGCTGTGGTCGATGAGAGCAAACACCTGCACGCCGCGCTGCGCCAGAACCGATTGCAGCCGCTTCAGAGTCTCCTCAACCGAATACGGACTTGGTACCTGAATCAAACCGTTTGCCGGCATGCATTGCTCCTGCTAAGTGCCTGATGTTCGGACGGGCGTCATCTCGAAGGCCCATTTTTTTCTCCCAGGGGCCGAAAGATTTCGCCTGTACCGTTAGCCGACTGGATGCGGGAGTGCCCCCGCTACCCTCCAATCATCTTGCCCAAAATCTCTTTCAAAATCTTCCCCGCTACGGTTGCCGTCATTCCTGAAATATCCTGCGCCGGATTGTACTCGACGATATCCGCGCCTATTATGCTACCCTCGATGGCGTGCAGGTGCGCGATTGCTTCGCGCACGCTCATGCCGCCCGGCTCGCGGTGTGAAATTCCGGGAGCGAATGCCGGGTCGAGCACGTCCATATCGAACGAAATGTAAACCGGACCCCGCACTTTCAGCTTGCCGTATGCCCGAAGCTGCGCCATCTGCAGAATTTCCACACCAAATTTCTTGCCCTGCTCCCGCTGGTGGCGATTCAAAGTCCTAATTCCAATTTGAATCAGCCGTTTTGCCAGGTGTTCTTCCATGATTCGCGCAAACGGACAGGCATGGGATACGCGGCTACCCTCGAATTCGTCGTACAAATCCGAATGTGCATCGAAGTGAAGAATCGTCAGGTCGCGACAGCGCGGACCGAAAGCTCTAAGAATTGGATAGGTGATCGAATGGTCTCCGCCCAGCACGACGGGCCGTCTGCCTGCTCGGAGCGCTTCCGCGATAACACGCTCGATCTCTGCAAAGTCTTCGAGTACCTTTTCCCGCGTGTTGCTTACCCGCAAATCGCCCGCATCAGCCAAAGCATTCGCCGCGCCAACATCCACGCCTGACTCCGACCACCCATTCGAAGCCTCGCAGCGAAAAGCTTCTCGAATTTTGACGGGCGCGTCGGCCGCCCCGCGCAAATAAGATGAGTTCACATCGAGCGGTATACCCAGAAGAGTCGCCACCCCCCGCCCATGCTTCTTGTGCCTTACTTTTAGCTTTTTCCTGGCCATCCAAACCTCGCGTCCCCGGTATCCCGCTGAAACGCCGCACTTCGCGTGAGTTCTGCGCCGCAGAATCTACCAGTAACTGTCCCGCATCCTTTATTCTAGTGACTGCGCAATTATGCCCATCGTGAAATCAGAAGTGTCGCACAGCC
>JASICF010000347.1 GCA_030044775.1 Candidatus Sulfotelmatobacter sp.
TTTCGCAGGTAAGGAGTCGAGTCGGGAATGACGTACTGCCAGGGAATCACGGCAAGAACATAGAGGTATAGCCACCAGATTGCGAGTAGCGCAAAATCCAGGTTGCGAAGCCGGGCGGCGTATTCATTCTGCTGGACATGCGGTCGCAGGGCTAGCGCGGCCAAAAGCGGCACAATGTGTAAGAAAAGGACGATATCCCCGACGAAGAGATCCGGAACTTCGGCGCGCAAGAAAACTTCGAAATAAACCCAGAGCACCTGATAGCTGAACCAAAGCGCGATTCCGGCTGCAATAAGTATCCAGAACAGGCGCAGGCGCCCGCTCGTTCGCGCAATATGATGGATGAGGGAGAGAGTGCCGGATAAAAGCAAAAGAAACTGGATCGCGTCACTGAGCGCGGTCAACACAAACGAATGCGGAAGCACCAGGGCAGCGATAATCAGGACGGCTAAACAGGCTGCCACGCTGGCCGTCCACGCCTTATAATACTTTCGCAAGACGCTGATTCCTCGCAGGTCATTCTAGCCCCACTTAGAACAACGTCTGGGTTACGGAAGTAATCTGGGATGAGCGGTCACGTTAGGGTCGGTGCGGGGGTGGCGAGCTTCCTCGAGCGAGGGCCCATAAACTTGCACTTGCTAATGGGTTTTTGTTTTCAATAATATGCCTTTCATTGGCATGCCTCCCCTTTTTCATCGCCGAAATCGAAAGATTCGTCATTTGCGGATAGCGACGGCTTGCGTGTGAATTCAAACAAAAGCTTTCTCGGCGGGCGCGGGGCTGCGGCTGACCCCAGTGAGGTCCGCCGCACGGAGCGCTGGCTGGCGACTGCCCGCGTATTCCTGGCAGTTTCTGCCTTGGTGGCAATCCGCATGGATCCGACGCAACTGGGCAATTCCCCGGCGGCGTACGGACTGCTGGGTTTCTATATGGGCAACAGCATCCTGGTGCTGATGCTCCTGCGGCGACGGAAGGCATCGACGGCTTCGTTTCGTATTATGGTGCACGCGGCCGACATTGTCTGGCCGGCGTTCATCTCGGTATTCGGAGATGGTCCGAGAAGCCCGTTCATTCTCTTCTTCGTCTTCGTGCTGACGGCCGCGGCTTACCGCTGGGGTCTCTGGGAGACTCTGGCAACCGCTGCGGCAGAAGTTGCATTGCTATGGGCGGAGAGCTTTCTGCTGTTCCGAGTATGGCTGGCACATGGACGTAGCTTGCCCTGGCATATTTTCTCCGGTCTGCGGATGAATACGACCGAATTTGAGCCGCGGCGCCTGTTCATGCTTTCGGTTTACTTGCTGGTTATGGGGTTGCTTCTGGGATACCTGTCGGAACAGCAAAAACGGTTGCGCGCTGAAAAGGCGGTGGTCACCAGCATGCTAGCCAAAGTGCGCGTCGAAGCAGGGCTCACCGGAACCATGCAGCGGATGTTCCAGGAGATACTGGATATTTATCGCGCGCAACGGCTGGTTCTTTCCTCTCAGGAGATTCACAGCCACCGAAGCTTTCTCGGCGAATTGCATAATGACCGCGACAAAGGCTTTCCTTCCGATTTCGTATGGCTGGATTCCGGAATCAAACAAGCCAAGGATTACCTTGAGGATATTTCGGGAGAAGTCTGCTACGCGGCCAAACAGGGAAATCGGTGGTCGCTGGTCGCAGTCGACGACGACGGCGCTCCCGTTCCTTCCCCTTCCATTGCGCCCGTCCTTCGCTTGAATGAACGGCAACCTTTTCAATCGGCAATCGCAATTTCCTTCATCTTTGGAACGGAGTGGCGAGGCCGAATTTGGGTGTTCGATCCGGTTTTGCAGGGAGATACTCAAGAGCAACTTCGTTTCCTGCTCGATCTGCGGACGCAGGTTGGACCAGCCATCTATAACGTTTATCTGTTGCACCGGCTGCGGCGCCGCGCTGGAGCAGCTGAGCGGGCGAGATTTGCCAGGGAACTGCACGACGGCGCCGTGCAGTCCCTGATTGCAGTGGAAATGCAGGTGGATGTTCTGCGGCGTCAGGCGGAGAATTCGCCCTCCATTGTGGACGGCGAACTTAAACGGATCCAGGGTTTATTGCGCGAAGAGGTGCTGAAACTGCGGGAACTGATGCAGCAGATGAAATCGATGGATGTGGATTCCCGCAAGTTTCTTCATGTTGTCGGCGATACCGTGGAGCGCTTTCAACGCGAGACCGGGATCTCCGCGCGGTTTGTCACGGATATCGAGAAGCCCGAAATGCCCGAAAAAATTTGCCGCGAGCTGGTACGAATCGTGCAAGAAGGTCTGGTGAACGTTCGCAAGCACAGCCAGGCCCGGCATGCGCTGGTTCGCTTGAGTGAAAGTCCCAGCCAGTGGAGCCTGACCATGGAAGACGACGGCAAAGGTTTTCCTTTTGCCGGCCGCCTTACCCAGGAACAGCTCGACCAGTTGGGAAAGGGACCCATGATCATAAAGGAACGCGTAGGTTTAATTGCCGGCGCGCTCACGGTAGAATCAAATCCCGGCGTGGGGGCCCGCCTGGAAATCAAGGTACCGAGAGGTGGAGAGGTCTCCCATGAACTTTAAGAAGTCTCAACCTGTGCGGATTGTGATTGCGGACGACCATCCGATTTTCCGCGATGGCTTGCGCCGTCTTCTGGAAACTGAATCTGACCTTAAAGTCATCGGCGAAGCCTCCGATGGGGCCGAAGCCGTCAAACTCGCCAGGCAGCTCAAGCCAGACATCCTGTTGCTCGATCTGGCTATGCCCAAGCACCCCGGCTTGGAAGCTCTACGCGACCTGAGCACTGGCACTACCGGGAGCCCGGTTCGGGTCATACTTTTAACTGCGGCGGCGGAGAAAAGCCAGATCGTCGAAGCTCTGCAGCTCGGCGCTCGCGGTGTCGTGCTGAAAGATTCGGCGACACAGCTTCTGCTGAAAGCCATCCACACCGTGATGTCGGGCGAGTACTGGGTGGGGCGCGAGAGCGTCTCGAACCTGGTGCAGTATCTGCGAACACTGGTGCAGTCTTCCAGTGATGAAGCGCGGCAGAAGAAATTTGGCTTGACGCCGCGCGAACTGGAAATCGTGGCGGCCGTGGTGGCTGGGTATTCCAATAAGGAGATCGCGGAATACTTCAAAATCAGCGAAGATACCGTCAAGCACCATCTGAGCAATATCTTCGACAAGCTGGGCGTGTCAACCCGGCTGGAGTTGGCGCTATTTGCGGTCAATCAGTCGCTGCCGCTTAAAAGTATTGCTTGAAGTTACCATCGCTATCCAAAGTAATCTACGTGGCACTTACGGGCCATTGGCGAGCACCGCTGCGACAATTACGATACTTGCACGACTAGCCTCCGCCGGGGCGGGCCCGGTGACAGCGGTAAAGCCAGTTTCCTTGCAATTGCTGAATCGAGGCAGAGTAAAGAAACGGAGCCTTCGTGCCTAAGATGCTACTGAAACTTTGGAAGGATGAAAACGGTCAAGACATTGCCGAATACGCTGTGATGCTGGCCGTCATCCTGATAATCGTGGTGGGCACGATTCGTCTTATCGGTTCGAACGCCAACAACGTGTTTTCCAACGTTGGCAGTACCATCCAATAGCGGACGACACAAGCGCGCATACCTGCATGCCTGAAGCATAAGGGCAAGACTGTGTTTTGCGTTCTGGAGACCGGTCAGAAGCAGCGTTCGCTGCTCGAAAATCCTGCTCAGCACCGCACCACCTTAGGATCGTGGATCCCTTTGGTTGCGTTGCGCGTGTCGACCACTAACTGTGCTTCGCTGACGATCTTTCTGTAGTCGTAATCCGAGTGGTCGGTCACGATCACAATGCAATCGTAGACGCCCAACTGCTTCAACTCTGCGCACTTCATCTGCAAATCGTACTTGCGCCCTTTTCCGATGAAAGAAAAGTAGGGATCGTGATAGCTGACCTGCGCCCCTTCCTTTTGCAATAGCTCGATGATGGTCAGCGCCGGAGACTCGCGCAGATCGTCAATGTCCTTCTTGTAGGCGACACCGAGAACCAGAATGCGCGCGCCGTTCATCGACTTCTTATGCCGGTTCAACGCGGCGCCTACCGACGCCAGCACATGATACGGCATGTTGGTGTTGATCTCTCCCGCCAGTTCAATGAATCGCGTGCGGAAATCCCACTCCTTCGCCTTCCACGACAAATAAAATGGATCGACCGGGATGCAATGCCCGCCGAGTCCGGGTCCGGGATAAAAAGGATGAAAGCCAAAAGGTTTGGTGGACGCTGCCTCGATCACTTCCCAAATGTCGATTCCCATGCGCAGGCACAGCAGCTTCAGTTCGTTGACCAGCGCAATGTTCACGCAGCGGTAGATATTTTCAAGCAGCTTGGTCATCTCAGCCGTCGCCGGCGAAGAGACCGGAACTGTTCTGCGGAAAATCGAACCGTAGAGAGCTCCTGCCAACTCCGAAGCCCGAGCATTCACTCCGCCCACAACCTTGGGAATGTCGTGACGGGCTACGCTGGTGTTTCCAGGATCTTCGCGTTCGGGCGAGAACGCGACATAGAATTCATTCTCCGCGCTGGACGATCCCCGCGCCGCTTTCAGATTATTCTTGTTCTCTTTCTCCAGAATCGGCACCATCACTTCTTCTGTAGTCCCTGGATAGGTCGTGCTTTCGAGCACAATCAACTGCCCAGCCTGCAAATGTGGCGCGATGGCGTGGGCAGTGTCCGTAATGAAACTTAGATCCGGCTCGTGATACTGATTCAGCGGGGTCGGCACGCAGATGATCACTGCATCCATGGCAACCAATCGCGAGTAATCGGATGTAGCGGAAAAGCCCTGCTCCCGAGCCCGTCGAATCTCTTCCGCTCCGATGCGATAAATGTAAGATCCGCCGCTAGTAAGGGTTTCGACCTTGCGCCGATCGATGTCGAACCCGGTCACAGCGAATTTCTGCTCGCTGAAAAGCAAAGCCAGGGGAAGGCCAACGTAGCCCAGGCCGATTATTCCGACTTGTGCCTTTCGCTCTCGAATTTTCAGCTGGAGTTGGTCGGCGGAATGATTTGCTGGGGAATGATTCGTCATCATCTGGAAAGCATTACGGCGCTGCTTTGCGGGATTCTTTCGCTTCGATTCTAGCACGTAGTTTCGTGCTCCCCTGCAGCTTGCGGGTGCCATTGATCGCTGGTTAGGATCATCTGCACCAGATTGTTGTCAAAGGAACTCGATGAAGCAGCTTTTCGCATTGACTCTCCTGCTTGTTGTTGTTTTCGTCCTTTGTGCCAAGGCGGGCATATTTCTGATCGTCGATCAGCCCCAGCCTTCGGACGTAATTCTGGTTCTGGCGGGAGAGACGAATCGGCGGCCGCAGCGCGCCCTGCAACTTCTTTCCGAGAGATACGGACACCGTGTTGTTCTCGATGTGCCCGTGAACTCGACAATCTACGAATTCACCCAGATTCAATTGGCAGAGCAATATATTCACGACCTGCCGCAGAGTTCGTCCGTGAGCGTGTGCCCCATTCAGGGGTTGTCCACTGAAACAGAATCAAAAGATGCCGCAAACTGTCTTGAACAGAGTGGCGCAAAAAGCGTGTTGATCGTCACTTCCGATTTCCACACTCGCCGGGCTCTTAGCATTTTCCGCCGCGAACTCCCGCAATACACATATTCTGTGGCTGCGGCCCGCGACGACCAGCAGTTCGGCGCGCGGTGGTGGCAACATCGGCAATGGGCCAAAACATTTGTGGACGAGTGGCTGCGCCTGCTGTGGTGGAAATGCATCGATCAGTGGCGGTGACTTTGGCGGGCCCTGGGACGAATCAGAAGTTAGTGACTGCCTCTTGCATGCCTTCCTGCAAACTCGAGGCCTCATGCTCGGGGTGACGATGGAAGTGGCTTCTGCGAACAGGCTTTACGAAGTTTGGCGAAGCCGCAACCGCGCAAAATACATAGAACAGTGCGGCGTTCGCGGGAATCTGCAGATTAAAATCGACCGTACTGTGCACCAGGATCCCCGTCAATCCCAACAGGCAAGCCAGTGCAACGGCGCCATCGATCTCCGAGGTCCAATTCCGCGCTCTCCTGATCGCGGTTTTGTAGACGATGGCAACAAACAAAATCATGGTTGCGAATCCCAATAACCCCGTCTCCGTGAGCAGTTGCAGGTAATCGTTGTGTGCTTCGTTTATGAAGAAATTCGTATAGAAGCTGCGGAATTGCGGGTACACAACCGGAAATGTCCCCAGTCCCCAACCGAGGAGGGGTTTCTGCAAAAACATATGGAACGCGTCACGATCGATATGCGCGCGTATCCCGCCGGCGATTTCGCTGTGTGCCGGGCCGATAGTGCCGATGCGCTGGCTCAGATTGCTGCCGCCAATCCAGATCAGTAATCCGGCCACGATGGAGGCAAATACGCCCAGGCCGATGGCGGTTCGCCATCCGCGCCGTTGCTGCGCGAGAATGACGGCAAGAACCAGAAGTTCGGTAACGACTGCGAACATGCCGCCGCGCGATCCGGAAAGGAAAACCGTGCCAACCATAACGGCAGCCGCGGTGGCCGCGAGATTGCGGGCTCTTCCCGAAGCCATGCGCGTCAGGGAGAGCACCAGTGGAATTGGAATCAGCATCTCCATCAGGCCGGCATAATGGTTGTGATTTACATACGGGCCATAAATCCATCCGCCCAGGCGTGGTTGCCGCAGCCAGTAGAGTTTGCCATTCGAAGATATGCCCTGAACCAGCG